>NZ_JAKUEU010000147.1:0-6256 GCF_022663075.1 Bacillus cereus group sp. BfR-BA-01441 | reverse complement strand
TCTACAATCACACTAAAAGCTGGTATCGAGCGCGCGTTACTTGAAGAAGTACCAGGCGTTATCGAAGTAGAACAAGTATTTTAATTAAAAGCGGAAGCGGCTCGTTCAGAATCGCCTTCTAAAAGGAGACCAAATTTGGTCTCCTTTTTTATTCAAATCACATTTATCCGTTAACATCATAAAACAAAATTGGAAATCCTTCTCAAAAAATGCGATAATTAATACTATATAGTGAATCGTTCACACATATACAGTAAAAAAACATAGGGGGACGACAGATGCCAAAAATGGGGAACACTTTTGTAACAATTCAAGAACTAGAAAAGAAAAAAGAGTATTTATTAGGCCTTTCATCCGTTATACCAACATGGAATACAAGCTATCAATTTTTATTTAAAGAAATCCAGCAAGAATTATTGGGTAAAGTAAATGAAAAGCTCGAAAGGCATCAATTCGTTTTAAATATATGTACAGATCAACAGGTAGGGGCATAATGTATTACATAAAATTGTGGTATATAAAAAAGAGACCTCACTCGGTCTCTTTTTTATATTTTTAAGATAACCAATCTAATTTTCTAATCCCGAGCTTATCTACTGGTAAACGAAGTGAGCCATAAAAGTACTTCATAAATTGCTCTGAGCGGTTTACATCGTGTAAAATGGCTTCTAAGCGATCTCTATATATGCTTTTTTGTTCTTCGTTTCCAGTTTGATAATATCGTTCGACCGTTTCAAAATAGTGAAGCGGGAACAGGAGCCTTGCAAATAATAAACGCCAACCAAATGAGGACAGCGAGTAATTCCGTTCATAATCTGTAACAAATTGAACGATTGTTTGATCCCAGTCTTTCTTTTTTTCAATCATCATATAGCGAATCCATTCTGCTATATCTCGAGTTGGGTGATCATACACCCAATCAAAAGGGAGTTTGAGACGCTTCGTTTGATGCCATAATAAAGGTGTGAATCGTTCTTGGCAAATTGTCGCTGCATCCGTTAGTTGCGGCGTATCATCCATTTCTGTATCAACAACATATTGAATGGCATTTTCTGCAACTCCTAAGTAATACGGGAAGGATTCAATAAACAATTGATCGAATACGTCTGTAGGGTGGTTCATCACTTGTGATTGCCAAAACTTTTCTAACTGATCGAGTCTCTTTTCCCATAACGCTTTCCATTCACCAATGCGGCTTAATTGCTCGATTTCTTCTGGAAAGAATGCACCTCGTTTATGGAATATAGAAAGTTCACTTCCTAATGACGTAGCATGTCGTTCTAACGCTCGCATACCTTTTAATAAGCAGTAATTTTGTTCTTCTATCTCACTTACATAGTAGCCGTGTATAGTTGGAACGAAAGTCGCTACAGTTATATCCCCTTGCTGGTTCATATAGTCACTGAGCTTTTTCATCTCTACAAGTACTTCTTCCTCCATTTCTCCAATTGGAACAAGTACATAAATTTTGTTGCGAATCCAAAAGCTTTTATAGGGGCCAAGGGGGATTAATTCTTTAACATGCATGTGATAATGCTCATAAATATGCTGAATCATCGCAGTCGCCACCTATGGTTTTTCTTTATATATATGAGCTTGTGCTCGCCTTTCATTCCTATGCACATGATAAAGCAACGAAACGTATACAAATACTAAAAAGAAAAAAAGGTGATAAACATGAAAGAATCAAATCAACTACAAGAAAGAGCATTACAACTATTACAAGAACGTGGTGTAACAATTGACGATATTGCTGAACTTGTTCATTTTCTTCAAAAAAAATATCATCCAAATTTAGAGATGTCAGAATGCCGTTACAATGTAGAACGTGTACTATCAAAACGTGAAGTACAAAACGCACTGATTACTGGTATCGAGCTTGATGTCCTTGCTGAAAAGGGAATGCTAAGTGAACCGTTACAAGATATTGTAAAACGTGATGAAGGCTTATACGGAATTGATGAAGTTATCGCACTTTCTATCGTGAACGTGTACGGCTCTATCGGTTTCACGAACTTTGGATATATTGATAAATTAAAACCTGGTATTTTAGAATACTTAAATGATAAATCAACTGGAAAGGTGCATACATTCCTTGATGATATCGTTGGCGGAATCGCTGCCGCTGCTTCAAGCCGTTTAGCGCACCGAGCTGAGCACTCAGAATAATAATGTTTTCTAGGCCGTCAGTTTCATGCTGACGGCCTTTCGTATTCCATAAGCATAAATTCTCTTCCGCGACTCAAAAAAATAGTCCCTTGTTTAAATCCGATATTTTTATATAACGTAATCGCTCTTGTATTAAATGTTGCTACGCTTAATCGAAACATTTTTGCATTAAACTCTTTCGTGGCAAACGCTATTCCAGCTTGGAAGAATTCTTTCCCTATTCCCTTCCCAGTTAACGCCGGCTTCATGCCAAGTCCGATATCAATCACATCTTCTCCACCATATAAATTAGCATCTCTTCCACCTGGCACTTGTGCATTTGCTCCAAAACAAAAATAACCGATGAGGTCTCCTTGATCGTCACAACAGCCATAATACGTTCCATCTAATAGCTCTTCTATTACTTCTTTCTCGCCTGAAAAACTATATAAACTATAAGGTTCCTCGTACGTCCACGTATTTATCTTCTTTGCTTCTTCTATCGTTAACTTATGTATATCCACTTTCTCTTTCCCCCTATTATATTTCTATTAACAATATTCGATATTCATCTTATAATTCATCTTTCTCAATATATTTTTTAAATTTATCGCTTCATTTTTATGGAAGATTTTTCTTATTATGTTACGATTAAACAGAATCATTACAAATAAGGTGGTGACAATTTGAATTACTTTTCTTATCTCTCCTCGGAAGAACGGCAAAATTTTTTCTATAAAGAACCTCTTAGTTTTTCAAAAAATATAGGGAAAGAACAACTAGCTTACGCACTAGGCGCCACACTATATACTCCTGGCACGAAAGAAACGATTGCGGAAGATATAATTAGAAAGAAACATGTGGATGCTACCTCAATTATTCTTTGTCTAGAGGACGCTATCAGCGATGAGGAAGTAAAACTTGCAGAGCAAAACATCGTCGTTCAAATACAGCAAATCGCTAACTTAGTCAGTGCCAACATACTAAATCAAGCAGACATCCCGCTTCTTTTTATTAGAGTTCGACAGCCAAGTCAACTGAAGACAATTGTTACTGAATTAGGTAGTGCTGTTCATTGTTTATGTGGTTTTGTCTTTCCAAAATTCACACCGATTAACGGAAAGACTTATATCGATCAGCTTGCATATATAAACGAGTTATACTCATTATCGCTATATGGCATGCCGATTTTAGAATCCCCCGAAATTATGTATAAGGAAACACGGGCAGAATCATTATTACAAATAAAGGATTTACTAGATTCTTATCACGATTACATCTTAAATGTACGTATTGGTGCTACTGATTTTTCAAGTCTATTCAGTATTCGGCGCAATAAATACACACCTATCTATCATATTACCGTTGTCCGTGATTGTATTTCAGACATTATTAACGTTTTCTCAAGGGCAACAAATGAATATATTATTTCAGGATGTGTATGGGAATATTTTTCTAATGATCATGAAGAAGGGCTTATTCAAGAGGTATCACTTGACCATGCAAATGGCTTAATCGGAAAGACAGTTATTCACCCATCTCATATTAAAGTTGTACAGGCAATGCACATTGTCACAATGGAAGATTATTTAGATGCGAGATCAATTTTACAAAATGCAGATACGTATAATGGAGTGCTAAAAAGCAGTTTTTCTAACAAAATGAATGAAGTAAAACCTCATTATGGCTGGGCTCGCAAAACCATTTTAAAATCTAATATTTACGGGGTGCTACATGAAAACAAACAATTCACCGATCTCCTTATTACAAACGCAAAGCAACACGTATAACGTTTTAAATAATATACAAGTCCATGTAGAAGTACGTGATAATCCATATAATTTAGCGCTAGACAATCTTTTTCAAATGGCTGCGAGAATAAATAAGAAACGTAGTTTTTTATTTGTGAGTACAATCCTTGGAAAGCATCTTCCTATTAAACCTGCAGTCTCTCTATCAAGTGGAGTTGCTCTCGCTGCAAGATATTTGGAAATACTACATAATATTTCTCATCCATTTCAAAAAGAATTTTTAAATCTCATTTCATTAGAAATTGATGAAATCCCAGAGGAAGTATTTCGTTATCAATATCCTCTGCAAGAAGAAGTTGTGTTCATCGGATTCGCTGAAACAGCGACAGCACTTGGTCATTCTATGTTTCAATGCTTTCAAAATGCAAAGTATGTGCATACAACTAGGGAATCGATACCCCACCTAGAATCTGTCATTACATTTGAGGAAGAACATTCTCATGCAACATCGCACCGTTGTTATGTAGATGAAAGCTTTTTTCAAAACAACAACCCGATTGTTCTCGTAGATGATGAGATGACAACAGGAAAAACAGCATTAAATATTATTAGATCTATTCAAAATAAATTCCCACGAGAAGAATATATAATTGCTTCTTTATTAGACTGGCGTTCTCATACTAATAGAAAACAATTTAAACAATTAGAAGAAGAACTTCAAATTAAGATTCATGTTATTTCTTTATTAGAAGGCAGTATTCATACAACTGGTCAACCATTAAATATTGCAAAAACAGATATTCAAATTAAAGAAACAAAACCTGATTTCAAAAAGCATACCCTTACCTGTCCAAAATCACCCTATACATCAAATTATATAAAATATACTGGGCGATTTGGCATTTCAGCATATGAACAAAAGCACATTCATTCTTTCGCTCAAGAAGCAGGAAAAACTTTAAAAAGAGAAAGAATGGGAAAACGAACACTCTGTCTCGGAACGGGTGAATTTATGTATATCCCAATGAAAATTGCTGCTGAAATGGGTGAAAATATTTTATACCAATCTACAACAAGAAGCCCTATCCATCCTGTTTCAAATGATGTAAACTACGCCATTCATAATCATTTCTCATATCCAAGTCCTGAAAATTCTACTATTACAAATTACTTTTATAATATTTCACCTCATGATTACGATGAAGTATTTGTTTTTATTGAGCGTGATTTAGGAGAAGAAGCCCTGTTTCCTCTTCTACAGCAGTTACAAACAGTTATTCCTTTTATTCATATCGTCTCATTTTCAAATAGCATAGAAAAGGAAGGTTGATAATTATGGTAAAAGTAAATTCTCATATTAGTAGTTACAATCCAAATGATGCTATTTTTCTATTAAAAGATATTAGTGATTTAATGAAAGAAAGTTCCACGGAAACTAGAGAACAAGCAATTCAAGCTGGCACACATTATTCCGAAATGTTACCAATGGAATATAAACCATCTAAAGCGTATATGGATTTATTCTTTTCTTCCCTGCAACAATATAAACACAAACTAGCCATCGCTGTTGGAGTTGTCGCCGAACAGATTATACAAACTAAAGGAACTAACCTTGTCCTCGTTTCATTAGCTCGTGCTGGTACACCTATTGGCATTCTTATCAAACGCTACATACGCTATCAATACAACCTTGATGTACCTCACTATTGTATTTCTATTGTTCGCGGACGCGGTATTGATGAAAATGCACTCCATTATATTTTGGAACATCACCCTAAAGAAACAATTCAATTCATTGATGGGTGGACTGGAAAAGGTGCAATAAAAAAAGAATTAGAATATGCAGTACACACATTTAACGAACGAAATAATACACACATTTCTCATTGTATGGCTGTGCTTGCTGATCCCGGTTACTGTACTTCAATTTACGGTACACGTGAAGATTTTCTTATTCCTAGCGCTTGCTTAAATGCAACAGTCTCTGGACTAATTAGTCGCACTGTACTAAATGACACCTATATCGGTCCAAATGATTTTCATGGTGTTAAATATTATAAAGAGCTAGAACAAGAAGACTTATCAAATTTCTTCGTTGATGAGGTAACAGAGTTATTCCCTTCTGTTCATTCTCATATAGATAATCAATTACGTTATATTACTTCAACTTACACTGATCCCTCTTGGCAAGGGTTAAAAGATATACAGTCTATCCAAAATCACTTTGAAATTGACGATATTAACTTAATTAAACCAGGAGTCGGTGAAACAACTCGTGTATTACTCCGGAGAATACCGTGGAAAATTTTAATACGTAAGCAAAACAATCCCGATTTAAAGCATATTTTACTTCTCGC
>NZ_JAKUEU010000146.1:0-6555 GCF_022663075.1 Bacillus cereus group sp. BfR-BA-01441 | reverse complement strand
ATGTATATACATCCTTTTCTAAACATTTTTTATGTATAAAAACAACATAACTACCCCATTCTATAAAAGAGTTAATTAACTCATCGCTTGCTCATGCTTCACAATTAAGGGGGGCTTTTTCATGAGTACTTTGCAACGTATCGCATTAGTCTTTACTGTAATTGGCGCTGTGAACTGGGGACTAATCGGGTTTTTCCAGTTTGACTTAGTAGCAGCCATTTTCGGCGGACAAAATTCAGCTCTTGCACGTATTATTTACGGCATCGTTGGTATATCTGGGCTTATCAACCTTGGTTTACTGTTTAAACCATCTGAAAATCTTGGTACGCACCCAGAAACAAACGAAATTCGATAATCAGTATGTCCTTTCACCTCCGACATACGAATATGATTGCATGCAATCATATTTGCAAATATATATCATAAGATAAAGTAAAAGAGGAACGCTCATATGCGTTCCTCTTTTACTTTGTTAACTCGGACTCTTCAATCCATTCTGCCAACTTTTCTCGCAGCGTATTAAATCCGTTTTCAGATGGGTTCGGTATAAGAATCCTTCCTTGTTTTCTTTTCGCCGCTTTTAACGATAAACTCATTTTTCTGTGCTCTTCATCAATTGAAAGTACCTTTACTTCTACTGTATCGCCGACCTTTAAAAAGTCATGAATATCCTTTACATATCCATTTGTAATTTCAGATATATGCACAAGTCCTTGTGTTTCTGCATCTAACGCTACAAACGCACCGTAATCTTGAATTCCAGTCACTTTCCCTGTTACAACCACTCCTGTTGTATATTGTTCTGACATATGAAACACTCCCATACGTTTACCATTCTCTCTACAATTATAGAGAGCAAAGCAGATATATTTATTTTAAATATCCGATTGGTTAGTACGCATTCTAGATAACAATATCTAGAATGCGCATACCTTATATTAGTAAATTATACCACTATGACAGAACTCATTCAAAATTCATGAAAAATTTCCCTTAAAGAAGTATAATTCTCCAATATTGGGATAGACTACTAACACATGGCTTTCTAGTATTCCCCCCCTTTTATGGACAAAACGTATTACGTTTTGTCCTTTTTTTATTTTCAACAAACCGTTCCATTCTCTTCATTGCTTCCATAAGTTGTTCAAGCGACGTCGCATAAGAACAACGAATAAACCCTTCACCACTTTCGCCAAATACGCTACCAGGGACAACAGCTACTTTTTCTTCCAGCAATAACTGTTCTGCAAATTCCGCTGAAGATAATCCTGTTGAAGATATAGAAGGGAAAACATAAAATGCTCCGCCCGGCACATGACACGTTAAGCCCATTTCATTGAAAGATGTCGTCATAAAATTACGGCGCTTCTTATAACTATCTCTCATCCGAATTACTTCATCATTCCCCGCACGTAACGCTTCAAGTGCTGCGAACTGAGACATCGTCGGTGCACACATCATGGAATATTGGTGAATTTTGAGCATCAATTCTGAAAACTGAACAGGAGCTGCAATCATACCGAGACGCCATCCTGTCATCGCAAATCCTTTTGAAAATCCTGAAATTAAAATCGTATGCTCGCGCATATTTTTAATACTCGCGAAACTTGTATATGCTTCGTCGTATACAAGCTCTGCATAAATTTCATCAGATAATACAATTAGATTGTACTTCTCAACAATCACTGCTATTTCTTCAAGCTCGAATTTATTTAGCATTGCACCTGTCGGGTTATTTGGTGAACAAAGTAAAATCGCCTTTGTTTTCGCTGTAATAGCTGCTTCAATTTGTTCTGGTTGTACTTTAAACTCGTTTTCTAGCTTAGTCTCCACAGGAACCGGAACTCCTCCAGCTAATGTCACAAGTGGTGCATAAGAAACGAAGCTTGGTTCAACAATGAGCACTTCATCATCAGGATTTATAATGGCACGCATCGCTACATCTAACGCCTGGCTCGCTCCAACTGTAACAATGATTTCATCACTTGGATCATAAGATACTGCAAATTGTTTTTTTAGATACTTTGCTATTTCTTGACGGAGCTCCAATAATCCTGCATTTGCTGTATATGACGTATACCCTTGTTCCAAAGAACGAATACATGCTTGCCTTACATTCCAAGGGGTAACAAAATCCGGCTCTCCTACCCCGAGGGAAATAACACCTTTCATATTTGCTGCTAAATCAAAAAATTTTCGAATACCAGATGGTTTTAAAGATTCTGCTGATCTAGATAGTTCAAATTGCTTCATGGTGTCACCACAATTCGCTTATCATCATCGTCTTTTTCATAAATAACGCCCTCATGTTTATACTTCTTCAAAATGAAATGAGTAGTTGTAGAAACGACAGATTCAATTGTTGCTAATTTCTCAGAAACAAACATCGCTACTTCCCCCATCGTTTTACCTTCTAATGTAATAGAAAGATCATATGTCCCTGACATTAAATAAACGGATTTCACTTCTGAATAACGATAAATTTGCTCAGCAACCGCATCAAACCCAACGCCGTGCTTTGGCGTAACTTTCACATCGATCATTGCCGTTAAACCTGTATGTTCTTTCACTTTCGTCCAATCGATATGTGTTACATAATCCACAATAATCTTTTCATTTTCTAATCTCGCAACCATCTTCTTTACTTCTTCTACTTCTATATTTAACAGCTTCGCTAATGTATCTACAGATAATCGACTACTCTTTTCAAGACAAGCTAATAATTCTAATTCTTTTTCTGTCACCATATAAATCATCCTTCCTTTTCGTTTGTGTCTAAATTATACAAATACCCTTTCCAGTTTGAAAAGAAGATTTTTCTATTGAATTATGTCAAAATAAAGTGAAACTTTAATCAGCGGAAAAATGCGTGATAAAGCGAAAGGGGATGGAACCGTGAAACCAAAAATTTATATTGCTGAACCAGTTCCGACATTTGTAGAAAACTATTTATCAGAACACTGTGATTATGAAAAATGGGATCAAAATGAGAAAGTACCTCGTGATGTTCTATTAGAGAAAATACAAGATAAAGATGGGTTATTAAATTTCGGATCTGCTATTAATGAAGAATTACTGACAGTGGCTCCTAACTTAAAAGTAGTGAGCAACATTTCTGTTGGTTACGATAATTTTGATTTACAAGCGATGAAAAATCGAAAGGTTATCGGAACGAATACACCATACGTATTAGATGATACAGTAGCTGATCTCGTTTTCGCCCTTATGCTATCAGCTGGGCGCCGCGTTTGCGAACTCGATTCTTACGTGAAAAATGGTGAATGGAACGCTGAAATCGGAAAAGAACACTTCGGACTAGATGTACACCATAGCACAATTGGTATTATCGGTATGGGCCGAATTGGAGAAGCCGTTGCAAAACGAGCAAAATTCGGATTTGATATGAATGTTCTTTACTATAACCGCCGTCGTAAAGAAGAAGCTGAACAAAAATTCGATGCTACATATTGTGATTTACAGACGCTACTGAAGCAGTCTGACTTTATTGTTCTTCTTACTCCATTAACAGATGAAACATATCACCTTATCGGAGAAAAGGAATTTTCATTAATGAAAGAAACAGCAATCTTCATTAATGCTTCTCGGGGGAAAACAGTAGATGAAGAAGCGTTAATCCATGCTTTAACAGAAAAGAAAATCTTTGCAGCAGGCATCGATACTTTTACACAAGAGCCAATTCAAAAAGATAATCCACTCTTATCATTACAAAATGTTGTGACTTTACCGCACATCGGATCTGCAACATTAAAAACTCGTCAGCAAATGGCCATGACCGCCGCTGAAAATTTAGTTGCAGGATTACAAGGAAAAACACCGCCTAATATTGTGCGCGGGTAATACTGAATAAACGAAAGGCAAGATGACATCGTCATCTTGCCTTTTTTTGTTAACATATTTTCTTCTTCCTTGGAGATGATATGAACAAAAATCAATGGAGTGACAAAAAATGAATCATAAATATACTTGTCCTTATTTCACTTTTTCCACTCGCGGCACTACTGTTCATTACGAATTGTATGAACATGATAATAAAACAGAACGCCCTACTTTCGTACTCGTTCACGGCTTTTTATCTTCCTCATTCAGTTACCGCCGTCTCATTCCTTTACTAGCGAAGGAAGGAACAGTGATTGCTCTTGATTTACCACCGTTCGGAAAAAGTGATAAGTCTCATCTGTTTAAGTATTCTTATCACAATTTAGCAACGATTATTATTGATTTAATTGAACATTTATCTCTCTCAAACATTGTATTAGTTGGGCATTCTATGGGTGGGCAAATTTCTCTCTATGTAAACCGTATACGTCCTGAACTCATTTCAAAGACGATTTTACTATGTAGCTCGAGCTATTTAGCGCGCGCAACCTTACCTTTACTATACTCTTCTTATTTACCGTTCTTTCATTTATACGTAAAGAACTGGATTATACGGCGCGGCATTGTTCATAACTTAATGAATGTCGTTCATGATCACTCATTAATTGACGATGAAATGAAAAAAGGTTACTCCGCTCCTTTTTATGACAACCGTATATTTCCCGCTTTAACTCGCATGATACGAGACCGTGAAGGTGACTTATCTTCAACTGAATTACAAAAAATCGAAACACCTATCCTACTCATTTGGGGTGAAAAAGACCGCGTCGTCCCTGTACATGTAGGTCATCGTCTACACAAAGATTTACCGAATTCAAAATTTATTTCTTATGAAAATACAGGACATTTACTACCTGAAGAAAAGCCTGAACATGTTTATGAAGAAATTATCGCTTTTTCCGCGCAATAAAATGAAACTTTAATCAGCCCCCACCTAACTTCTTTGCTTCCGCTGAATTTTGAGGTCGGGGTCTTACTGCCCGGAAAATAGCGGGATAATATAAAAAAGGCTGTCGGAAATTCCGACAGCCTATAATGAACAGCTTCCACTTTCTTTTATTACAAGTAATTCCATAGCTAATTTCTCACATTTTTCAAGCGCAGGTACTTCCTCAAAAGACATAAAGTATATATGTTGAATCTTCTTTGCGATGTATTTTGGATCGTCAAACACACTTATGACGTTCACAACATCGCTCGCTTCTGTTTCATAAAACTCCGGTCCCATTTGAAACGGATCCCAATTCTTCACAACCTCTATCATCTTTTCATATGTACCCATTCGCTTCCCGCCTTTTCACTTTTTAATACTTTTCTTTATCCTATCACATCAGCTATTCTATAAGAAGAGAGAGAACTTTCATAACTTATTGGTTTTACAGAAGAAGGGAGCAAACTTATGCAACTATTTCATAAAGCAATCAATCGACGTGGAACGCATAGTATAAAATGGGATACATATAAAAACGAAGAACTTATCCATGCTTGGATTGCTGATATGGATTTTGAAGTACCAAAACCAATTCAAACTGCCTTAAAACAACGAATCGAACATCCGATTTTTGGCTATACACTTCCTCCCGAAAATATTGGGAATATTATTTGTAACTGGACAAAACAACAATACGACTGGGATATTCAAAAAGAATGGATTGTCTTTAGCGCCGGAATCGTTCCAGCTCTTAGTACGAGCATACAGGCTTTCACAAAAGAAAACGAATCCGTTCTCGTACAACCACCTATTTATCCTCCATTTTTCGAAATGGTCACAACAAACAACAGACAGTTATACGTGAGTCCATTACAGAAACAAAATGATACATATGTGATAGACTTCAAGCATTTAGAAAAGCAGTTTCAGCAAGGCATCAAACTCATGCTTCTTTGTAGCCCTCATAACCCAATCGGGCGCGTTTGGACGAAAGAGGAACTTGTGCAGCTCGGATCGTTATGTACTAAATATAACGTAATCGTTGTGGCGGATGAAATTCATTCCGATATTATTTATGCAGATCATACACATACACCGTTCGCTTCCTTATCTGAAGAATTAGCAGAGCGCACTATCACTTGTATGGCTCCAAGTAAAACATTTAATATCGCTGGATTACAAGCATCGATTATTATCATTCCAAATGAAAAACTGCGTCAAGCCTTTACATCTATCCAATATAGACAAGGCTTCCACGGATTAAATATCTTCGCTTATACAGCGATGCAAAGTGCCTATACAGAATGTAATGATTGGCTAAACGAAATTCGATTATATATAGAAGATAATGCTAAATTTGCTTGTGAATATATTAAAACTCACATACCTGCTCTTTCCGTAACGAAGCCAGAAGGTAGCTTTTTATTATGGATTGATTGTTCTCATCTAAAGCTTTCTCAAAACGAGCGTACTGCATTACTTGAGGAAAAAGGAAAAATCATTGTTGAACCTGGTGAGAAATACGGGTTAGGTGGCGAAGAACATATTCGAATTAATATCGGCTGTCCACGATCTGTTTTAGAAGAAATTTTAAACAGACTGCGTCATACGTTTTCATAATAAGAAAGGAGTCTGTCCCCCTAATCATTCTTGGACAGACTCCTTTGTCATATTTTGTCGGTAAGTCGCTATATTTCAAGTTACGGTCGATATATTCCAATAATCGC
>NZ_JAKUEU010000145.1:0-6784 GCF_022663075.1 Bacillus cereus group sp. BfR-BA-01441 | reverse complement strand
GAAGAACTGTAGTTCTTGACTTTTCATTATCGTCCATGTAGAATCATTTTTGGGCTCTTTAAAAAAGGACGATAATACTTTTAAAGTGTAAATATAAAAGAAAATTGCTCCCTACTTATTACTTTTTGTGATGAGGGGAGCAATTTTCTTTTTTGTTTTTTGTTTAGAAAATAAAAAGAGTCTAACAATAAGATGGATACAGTGTTATCTACATACGTTGCGCTTTGCAACGGTGATTATATAACAGCAAAATAGAAGGGAGCTTTTTCATGACTAAGTATATTTTTGTAACAGGCGGTGTAGTATCGTCTTTAGGAAAAGGTATTACAGCAGCATCTCTTGGAAGACTTTTAAAAAATCGTGGTTTAAACGTAACGATTCAAAAGTTTGATCCATACATTAACGTAGACCCAGGGACTATGAGCCCATATCAACACGGTGAGGTATTCGTAACAGATGATGGCGCAGAAACTGACTTAGACCTTGGTCACTATGAGCGTTTTATCGACATTAACTTAAACAAATACAGCAACGTAACAACAGGTAAAATTTACTCTTCAGTTCTTCAAAAAGAGCGTCGCGGTGAATATTTAGGAGGAACAGTTCAAGTTATTCCTCACATTACTAACGAAATTAAAGAACGCGTATATCGTTCTGGTCGTGAAACAAATGCGGATGTTGTTATTACAGAAATCGGTGGAACTGTTGGTGACATCGAGTCTCTACCATTCTTAGAAGCAATCCGTCAAATTAAGAGCGACATCGGTCGTGACAATGTAATGTACATTCACTGTACGTTAATCCCGTACTTAAAAGCAGCGGGTGAAATGAAGACAAAACCAACACAACATAGTGTTAAAGAACTTCGTAGCTTAGGTATTCAACCAAACATTATCGTTGTTCGTACAGAAATGCCTGTTTCTCAAGATATGAAAGACAAGCTTGCATTATTCTGTGACATTGATACAAAAGCAGTTATCGAAGCTCGCGATGCAGATACTTTATATGCGGTTCCATTATCTCTTCAAGAACAAAACATGGACCAAATCGTTTGTGACCACTTAAAATTAGACAATCCAGCTGCAGATATGACAGAGTGGACTGCTCTAGTTAACAAAGTGCGTAATCTTTCTAAGAAAACAAAAATCGCTCTTGTTGGTAAATATGTAGAACTTCAAGATGCTTATATTTCTGTTGTAGAAGCACTTCGTCATGCTGGTTACTCATTCGACACAGATGTAGAAGTAAAATGGGTAAATGCTGAGCACGTAACAGCAGAAAACGTAAAAGAATTAGTTGGTGATACAGACGGTATCCTTGTACCAGGTGGCTTCGGCGATCGTGGTGTAGAAGGTAAAATCGTTGCGATTCAATATGCTCGTGAAAACAAAGTTCCATTCTTAGGAATTTGCTTAGGTATGCAACTTGCATCAATCGAATTCGCACGTAATGTATTAGGTTTAGAAGGTGCTAACTCTTCTGAAATCAACCCTGACACACCATATGCAATCATCGACTTATTACCAGAACAAAAAGATGTAGAGGACCTAGGTGGTACACTTCGTCTTGGTCTATACCCATGTAAGCTTGCTGAAGAAACAAATGCTTACAATGCTTATAATGAGCCGGTTGTATATGAGCGTCATCGTCATCGTTATGAGTTCAACAATCAGTTCCGTCCGGATATGGAAAAAGAAGGATTTGTATTCTCTGGTACAAGCCCAGACGGCCGTCTAGTTGAAATCATTGAAATAAAAGACCACCCTTGGTTCGTGGCAGCACAGTTCCACCCAGAACTTGTTTCTCGTCCAAACCGTCCACAACCATTGTTCCATGACTTCGTAAGAGCTTCTATTACGAATAAAGAGAGCAAGTAATAAAAAAAGCGCCTGAAATAAGGCGCTTTTTTAATATTCATTTAACATTTCATCAATTGTAAATTTAATCCCGTGATAAGCAAATAAAGCTACTATTAAACTTGGGAATCCGTAGCGATTACCTTCATCGTCTGGAATAAGACCTTTTAACAGTTTTGTATCAATATGTACGTCTGTATATCGTTCGAGTGATTCCGTACCTTCTTGAAGAGCAGAAATGCCGACAATAGAGTGTCCCTCTTCTTGTAGTTTTTTTGCAATTTCTACAACCGCTTCATCTGTTGAAAAACGGCTAATAAGAAGTACACGATCCGCAGAGGTTACTTCTGCTTCTTTACCATTTTCAAATAAGCGTTTTGCTTGCTTCATTGGTTCAGCACCGAATAGTGCCTCGGCAACAACGCCCTCCATTTCATTTGTACCATGTAAATAAATGAAACCATCGCCAACTAGTGCTTGAGCAAGTAAACGAGCGCTATCTTCTATATTCATTTCTTCTTTTTGAGAAACCCTGGAGAAATAACCACTTAATTGAGTTGAAAAAATTTTTAACATAATGTTACTCCCTTCGTACGTGTTTGCCGGCTTTCATTATAATTTATTTTTTTAGAAAGGTGAAATCGTAGGGTAGCATAACAAAATAGGAAACGGTAAAATAAGAAAGAATAGGAAGGAATTTGCCAAAGAATAGCGAAATTAAATCGTTAAGATATAAGAAGCTTTAAATCTTGTACTTACACAGAAAGGTTGGGAATTATGGAAGGTAAAATTTTAATCGTTGATGATCAATATGGGATTCGTGTGTTATTACATGAAGTGTTCCAAAAAGAAGGTTATCAGACATTCCAAGCAGCGAATGGATTTCAAGCTTTAGATATCGTGAAAAAAGATAATCCAGATTTAGTAGTGTTAGATATGAAAATTCCAGGCATGGATGGTATAGAGATTTTAAAGCATGTAAAAGAAATTGATGAGAGTATTAAAGTAATTTTAATGACTGCTTATGGAGAGCTTGATATGATCCAAGAAGCAAAAGATTTAGGAGCTTTAATGCATTTTGCTAAACCATTTGATATTGATGAAATTCGTCAAGCTGTGAGAAATGAGCTCGCTGTAGAGGCATAAAAATGAATTTTTTATAAAAAATATGGAAAAAAGCGTTTACATGGACTATTGTGCAGGTGAATACGGTTGAGTTTTTGAGTACAAGTTGTTATCCTATTGAGTGTAGAAAAAAGTCCGGTATGTAGATATACATATTTTACCTTATTCTGGTCATACTACCAGCGATAAGAACTTATCGGATACAAAAAACGTTTTTTAGGAGGATTCACCATGCCTTTAGTTTCTATGAAAGAAATGCTAAACAAAGCACTAGAAGGAAAATACGCAGTTGGTCAATTCAACATGAACAACTTAGAGTGGACTCAAGCTATCTTAGCTGCTGCGGAAGAAGAAAAATCTCCTGTAATCCTAGGTGTATCTGAGGGTGCAGCTCGTCATATGACTGGTTTCAAAACAGTTGTAGCCATGGTTCAAGCTTTAATCGAAGAAATGAACATCACTGTTCCTGTAGCGATTCACCTTGACCATGGTTCAAGCTTCGAAAAATGTAAAGAAGCAATCGATGCAGGTTTCACATCTGTAATGATCGACGCTTCTCACCACCCATTCGAAGAAAACGTTGAAACTACTAAACAAGTAGTAGAATACGCACACGCTCGTAACGTATCTGTTGAAGCTGAGCTTGGAACAGTTGGCGGACAAGAAGACGACGTAATCGCTGAAGGCGTAATTTACGCTGACCCAGCAGAGTGTAAGCACCTTGTTGAAGCAACAGGTATCGATTGCCTAGCTCCAGCTTTAGGTTCTGTACACGGTCCTTACAAAGGTGAGCCTAACTTAGGATTCGCTGAAATGGAACAAGTTCGTGACTTCACTGGCGTACCTTTAGTATTACATGGTGGTACTGGTATCCCAACTGCTGATATCGAAAAAGCTATCTCTTTAGGTACTTCAAAAATCAACGTAAACACTGAGAACCAAATCGAGTTTACAAAAGCTGTTCGTGAAGTATTAAACAAAGACCAAGAAGTTTACGATCCTCGTAAATTTATCGGACCTGGCCGCGACGCTATCAAAGCAACTGTTATTGGTAAAATTCGCGAATTCGGTTCTAACGGTAAAGCGTAAGAATAAAATTCCGTTTTGGAAACCGTCTAGTCTTTTAGACGGTTTCCTTTCGTTGTATAATGAAAGCGTGAACAAGTCTAAAGATTTTATCATTTTTGGTTTTTAAATAGAAAATAATGTGCATAGTCCTATTAATAAATGTGATAACGTATCTAAATTGATAAAGTAAATTCGATGAATAGTTGATCTTTATCTATTCGTGCTACAGGAGAAATGAAGATAATGGTTTCCTATTTATTGAGTTTTGGGATGGAAAGAGTAATTGAGATTCTTAAGGGGAGCTTTCTATAAAAAGATAGAAAGTAAATACATTCACAAGAAGGGAGCTCAATATGGAAAAATTGCTAATTGAAGGCGGAAGAGCTTTAAATGGAACAATTCGAGTAAGTGGTGCAAAGAACAGTGCCGTTGCATTAATTCCAGCGACAATTTTAGCAGATACTCCAGTAACTATTGGTGGTGTCCCTAATATTTCGGACGTGAAAATGTTAGGAGACTTACTAGAGGAAATTGGAGGGAAAGTAACTTATGGACAGGAGGAAGAGATGGTAGTCGATCCTTCTAACATGGTTGCAATGCCTTTGCCAAATGGAAAAGTGAAAAAATTGCGCGCTTCTTATTATTTAATGGGTGCAATGCTTGGCCGTTTTAAAAAAGCTGTTATTGGGCTTCCGGGTGGATGTCATTTAGGTCCGAGGCCGATTGATCAGCATATTAAAGGGTTTGAAGCGCTAGGTGCACATGTTACGAATGAACAAGGTGCCATCTATTTAAGAGCAGATGAGCTACGCGGGGCACGTATTTATTTAGATGTTGTTAGTGTAGGAGCTACGATTAATATTATGCTAGCAGCTGTACGAGCGAAAGGTAGAACTGTTATTGAAAATGCAGCGAAAGAGCCTGAGATCATTGATGTAGCTACATTGTTAACAAGCATGGGAGCACGTATTAAAGGTGCTGGTACTGATGTAATCCGAATAGATGGTGTTGACTCTTTACATGGTTGTCACCATACTATCATTCCAGATCGTATTGAAGCTGGTACGTATATGATTCTAGGAGCTGCATCAGGAGGAGAAGTAACGGTTGATAACGTTATTCCTCAGCATTTAGAATCAGTTACTGCAAAGCTAAGAGAAGCTGGTGTTCAAGTTGAAACGAACGATGATCAAATTACGGTGAACGGTAATAGAAAGTTAAAAGTAGTTGATATCAAAACGCTTGTATATCCAGGTTTTCCAACGGATTTACAACAGCCGTTTACGACGCTTTTAACAAAGGCGCACGGGACGGGAGTTGTAACAGATACAATTTACGGTGCCCGTTTCAAACACATTGATGAATTACGTCGTATGAATGCTCAAATTAAAGTAGAGGGTCGTTCGGCAATTGTAACTGGTCCTGTGTTACTGCAAGGTGCAAAAGTGAAGGCGAGTGATTTACGAGCAGGAGCGGCACTTGTTATTGCAGGGTTAATGGCAGATGGAATTACAGAAGTAACAGGACTTGAGCATATTGATCGAGGTTATGAGAATATAGTGGACAAGCTTAAAGGGCTTGGTGCAAACATTTGGCGAGAACAAATGACAAAGCAAGAAATTGAAGAAATGAAGAACGCATAAGTGATACTTCCGCAAGGGGGAAGCGAAGCATCACTACTTGCGGAAGTACACTTTATAGAAAAACACGATTCACAAAATACGGCAGAAATATAAAGGCTTAAAGGAGAGGGATTATCGTGGAAAGAAGTTTATCTATGGAGTTAGTACGTGTAACAGAGGCTGCAGCTTTATCATCAGCGCGTTGGATGGGGCGCGGGAAAAAGGATGAGGCAGACGGTGCAGCAACATCAGCTATGCGTGATGTATTTGATACAATTCCGATGAAAGGTACAGTTGTAATTGGTGAAGGTGAGATGGATGAAGCACCAATGCTATATATCGGAGAGAAATTAGGTACAGGATATGGACCACGTGTAGACGTTGCGGTTGATCCTTTAGAAGGGACAAACATCGTAGCAGCTGGTGGCTGGAATGCTCTTGCTGTCATTGCAATTGCAGACCACGGTAATTTGTTACATGCCCCTGACATGTACATGGATAAAATCGCGGTTGGCCCAGAAGCAGTTGGGGCGGTCGACATTGATGCGCCTATTATTGATAACTTACGTGCAGTTGCGAAAGCGAAAAATAAAGATATTGAAGATGTTGTAGCGACAGTTTTAAATCGTCCACGTCATCAAGAAATTATTGAAGAAATTCGTAAAGCTGGTGCGCGCATTAAATTGATTAATGATGGAGATGTAGCTGGAGCGATTAATACAGCGTTTGATCGTACAGGTGTAGATATTTTATTTGGATCTGGTGGAGCACCTGAAGGTGTATTAGCAGCAGTTGCTTTAAAATGTTTAGGTGGAGAAATTCACGGAAAACTATTGCCACAAAACGAAGCTGAATTAGCACGTTGTAAAAAAATGGGCATAGAAGACATTAATCGTATCCTTCGCATGGAGGACTTAGTAAAAGGTGACGATGCAATCTTTGCAGCAACAGGCGTAACAGATGGAGAACTATTACGTGGTGTTCAATTTAAAGGTAGCGTAGGAACAACGCAATCCCTTGTTATGCGCGCAAAATCAGGCACAGTTCGCTTCGTAGATGGTCGTCATAGCTTAAATAAAAAACCGAACTTGGTTATTAAGTAAAAAGCAGAGG
>NZ_JAKUEU010000144.1:0-6792 GCF_022663075.1 Bacillus cereus group sp. BfR-BA-01441 | reverse complement strand
GAACCATTGCCACCAGAGCCACTGCCACCAGAACCGTTACCGCCAGAACCATTGTCACCAGAACCAGTATCGTCCTGAGAACCGTTATTTCCTGGAGGTATATTATTATCCTTTGAGTTTCCTTCTGCAAAATGATCGCTATTTTGTACAATAGCGTTTGTTAATGGTTGGAAGTTTTCAGTTGCAGCATTACCGATATTTAAACCGCTAAAAAAAGATAAAGAGAGTGTTGATGCTAAAATGAAGATTTTCGTCATGGTTTTCCTCCTAAGAGATTAATGTTCCATCTAAAATACATCCCTTTGTAATATTTCTTAGGAAAAAGAGTTTTATGCAAAAAAAACTATATATAGAAAAAGGTGGTGTATTTGTCAAAGCAGAAAAGAGTTAATGTAGATTTCCTACAAATAGTAGAGGGGGAGAATTTACATTCATAACGGTAGAGGAAGTGGCAGCAGATGAAAGAGTATATAGCGTTTGATATTGGCGGTACGCAAATTAAGTATGGTATTGTTTCAGAAATAGGGAGAGTATTAAAGCGTCAAACAGTTGCAACAGAAATTCATTTAGGCGGAGAACAAATTATTCAAAAACTTATATATGTATCCAAAAAAATAATGAATGAACATACTATTGCCGGAATCGGTATTAGCACTGCGGGAATTGTTGATATTAATAAAGGAATTGTGACGGGAGGCGCGGATCATATTCCGGGATATAGTACTATTCCTATTATTGATAGATTGCAAGAGATATTAAAAGTTCCAGTATCGATTGACAATGATGTGAATTGTGCAGCGTTTGGAGAAAAGTGGAATGGTAGTGGAAGAGAGAAAGATAACTTTATTATGCTCACCCTTGGAACAGGGATTGGAGGAGCAATTTTTATAGATGGAAAATTGTACCGAGGACATTCATTTAGTGCTGGTGAATGGGGGAATATGTTAATAGAAGGAAAAACGTTTGAAGAGGTTGCTTCGATTTCAGGATTAATTCGACTTGTAAGCAAATATAAAGGCAAAGGCAAGTGGAATGGGAAAAGAATTTTCGAGTTGTATGATAAAGGAGATCGGGAAGTTGCTCAAGCAGTTGGGATTTTCTTTAAACATTTGGCAATCGGAATTAGTAATCTTGCTTATATTTTTAATCCAGAAACGATTATTATTGGTGGAGGAATTACCGATAGAGGAAATGAGTTTTTAAAAGAAGTAAAAGAAGAGGTCAGTAAATACTTAAATCAAGAGATTTATAATAATTGTGAGATTGAACTTGCGCAAAACGGTAATTGTGCAGGAATGATTGGTGCTATTTACCACTTCTTACATCATCATAAGTAAATTATATGAATGTTTTCATATAACTGAGAATTTATCCTTTTTATCGCTAGGTAAATAATGCTACAATATAAGAGAAGAATACAATATTTTCCGATTCGGAAAATGCTTTGTAGAAAGGGAGAAACTTCATGCCTATTATTTTAGAAAAAGGTCAAAAGATCGATTTAACGAAAGGACAACCAAAAGTAGCAAAACTACAGGTTGGCTTAGGCTGGGATCCAATTGGGCAATCAGGTGGATTTCTGTCTTCATTATTTGGAAGTAAACCAAATGTAGATTGTGATGCATCTGTTGTTATGTTAGAAGGAGATCGTTTTTTAAACAAAAATGATTTAGTTTACTTCGGAAATAAACTTTCTACTTGTGGTAGTATTATTCATTCAGGAGATAATTTAACAGGTGAAGGCGCTGGTGATGACGAAACAATTTTCGTAGAATTACATAAAGTTCCAAGCCGTATTAATCGTTTAGTATTCGTTGTAAATATTTATGACTGTGTAAATCGTCGTCAAGATTTCGGGATGATTCGTAATGCATATATTCGTATTCAAAACCCGCAAACTGGTGAAGAATTAGCACGCTATAATTTATCGGATAATTATGCTGGCAAAACAACTCTAATTGCAGGTGAAATGTATCGTCACGGAAGTGAATGGAAGTTTTCAGCAGTTGGAGAAGGCACGCAAGATAAAAACTTAAGTGAGATTGTATCACGTTATCAATAAAATAACCGAGGAGGAATTGTATATGGCATCAATTTCATTGAAAAAGGGACAAAAGGTAGACTTAACAAAAACGAATCCAGGTCTTTCGAAAGTTCTTGTAGGACTTGGTTGGGACACGAATCGTTATGACGGACAAAACGATTTCGACTTAGATGTTAGTATTTTCTTAGTAGGCGCGAATGGTAAAGTTTCAGGAGCTGAAGATTTCGTTTTCTATAATAATCCAAAAGGTGCGAATGGTGCTGTAGAGCATTTAGGAGATAACCGCACTGGTGAAGGTGAAGGCGATGACGAAGCGATTAAAGTAGATTTGAAAAATGTTCCTGCTCACATCGAACGTATTTGTTTCACAATTACAATTTATGATGGAGAAGGCCGTAGCCAAAACTTCGGACAAGTTTCTAATTCTTTCGTACGTATTCTTGATGAAGAAAAGAATGCAGAATTAATTCGTTACGATTTAGGAGAAGATTTCTCTATTGAAACAGCCGTAGTAGTAGGTGAATTATATCGTCATGCAGGTGATTGGAAATTCAATGCAATCGGAAGTGGATTCCAAGGTGGATTAGCGTCTCTATGTAATAACTTTGGTTTAGATGTAGAGTAATAGATTTGATTTATATATCCATCGGTGAAATGTATGTTTACTGATGGATATATTTTTAAAGATAAAAATATAGAGGTGAATATAGATGGTTATTCAATTACAAAAAGGCCAGAAAATCGATTTAGGTAAGACAAGCCCTGGTTTAACAAAAGCAGTAATTGGTCTTGGATGGGATATTAAATCTTATGACGGCGGAGCCGATTTCGATTTAGATGCATCTGCCTTTTTATTAGATGCAAACGGAAAATGTACGAAGGAAACTGATTTTATCTTCTATAATAATTTGCAGTCTCCTTGTGGATCTGTTTTACATACAGGAGATAACCGTACAGGTGAAGGTGAAGGTGACGATGAGCAACTTGTTGTGGATTTGAAGAAAGTTCCAGCAGATGTGCACAGAATTGCTATTACAGTTACGATTTATGATGCAGAAGGCCGTAGTCAAAACTTTGGGCAAGTAGGAAATGCGTTTGTTCGTTTAGCGAATGAAGAAACGAGTGAAGAAGTTCTTCGTTTTGATTTAGGGGAAGATTTCTCCATCGAAACAGCAGTTGTCTTTTGTGAATTATACCGTCATAATGGACAGTGGAAGTTTAATGCAGTAGGAAGTGGATTCCAAGGTGGTTTAGGTGCGCTTGTAAGAGCGTATGGCTTGGATGCATAGAAAGGAAACGATATTCGTTTCCTTTTTTTGACCTTTCTATAAATCTAGCAAAGAATAGGGGATAAAGGTAAGATGAGTATTTTGCAAGGAATCCTTGATACGTATGCTCAGTTTTTCGACTTGGACATGTGGATTAAAGTGTTGCAGGATCCAGTATCTTGGGGATTAATTGGTACACTTGTTGTACTTGAAGGATTATTATCTGCTGATAACGCACTTGTGTTAGCGGTAATGGTAAAACATCTTCCGGAAGAAAAACGTAAAAAAGCATTATTCTATGGACTTATTGGAGCTTATGTGTTCCGCTTTATTGCGATTGGAATCGGAATGTTCTTAATTAAATTATGGTGGGTAAAACTTCTTGGTGCACTTTACCTTGCTTGGTTATCAGTAAAATACTTTATTGATAAGCGTAAAGGTGCAAGTGAAGAAGACGAAGCTCACGGTATGAATCAAAATAGTATTCTCTTTAGAATGTTTGGTGTCTTCTGGGGAACAGTTGCGATGGTTGAATTAATGGATATCGCATTCTCTGTAGATAGCGTACTTGCTGCATTTGGTGTATCTAATGAAGTTTGGATTTTACTATTAGGCGGAATGCTAGGTATTTTAATGATGCGTGGTATTGCTGGTGTATTCTTAAAATTGTTAGAGCGTATTCCAGAGCTTGAAACGACAGCATACATTTTAATCTTAATTATTGCAGCAAAAATGTTACTGTCTTTAATCGAGATTGAGATTAGTCATACACTATTCTTTATTATTTTAGTTGTAGCATTTGGAGCAACATTTATACTTCACTACATGAAGAATTCTGGACAAGCTAGAGAAGAAGTTGCAGCTACTAAAGAAGACAATAAATAATTGAAATGGGTTTGCTCGTTTTGCGAGCGCCCATTTTTTATAACCAAAAATAGTTTATAATAGAAGAAGGACTTAGAAAAAACGTAAATGTTTTTGGAGGTGAACTGTTGTGTTTTCACGTTTTACACTTCAACCATATGCATTAAAAGATGAATCAGATTTAAAGCAATTTGAAACGCTTTTAGAAAAACGCCCACAATATGAGCTGACAGAGAATGAGATGAAATTTAGTTATATAGCATGTCGAATCCTTGGTGTTCCTAATGATGTAGATGAATATTTTAATGAACTGTTTGATTATAGTGAAGCGAAAGGAATCGAAGTTTTACACGAACAAAATTTAAACAAAGTGATTGATTCGGAAAAGCTTCGTCATATTCAAGAAGTGTTCGGATTACATCAAGAAGCACCAAATGGTCTGACAGTAAATAGGCTAGTTGCACACTTATCTGGGAAACAACTTTTACCGAAAGTAGACAATCCTGATTTACAGCATTACATACATACGACGTTTATTTCACTATTGAAATTATATGAGAAGCAACATAATCAGTCGTTAAAGACAGAAGGCTTCCGTCGTTTCTTAATCGACATAATTAAACTAAGCGAAAATTACGTAGCGAAGTGGTTCTCTACGATTAATTATAAGAAACAAATGCCGCGTATCATTTGGTACGGTGATGCACAGGAAAGCCGTATATATTTCTTATACTTTCTTATTATGCTCGGTTGTGATGTGCTTTATTATCACCCAGAAGGAAAAGATGGATTTGAAAATATTGATGAAGAGGGAAGAACTTTTGTTGTATCTCATTCAAGTCGCATTTCGCTTGAACCATTCCCTGATCGTCGCCGTGAGCGTGTTGCAACAGTAGCGTATCAAGCTTCGAAAGAAATTGAACAAGTACTTCACCACGATAATTCACTGCTGTACAAGCCGTGGCAATTCCGTTCCTATACGCCTGTAGCTCGTACGTTAAAAACGACATATGATGAACTCTTTTTAATTACGAAAGAAAAGGCATTTGTACGCCCAACATTCTTTGTTGAAAATAAACATATTTATATTCCTTCTTTATTTGCGAAAATATCAGGCGTTTCAAAGAATGATAAAGAATATTTTCAACGATTAAAGGCTGTTACATCATTTGATAACAGTTTATTAATTAATACATTCCCGTTTACGAAAGAGCAAAAAGCAAACTTCCAATATCATTATCGAGATGCATTGGACCGAGCTGGAAAATTGCATCCTGATCTAATTATGAATAGCCATTGGTGGCCGCATAAGCGTTTACCGGAAGGTTTACAGCATGGGATTGCAGAGGCGATTATCCATACGTGCGAAAGTGAAATGTGCAAACCAATTGCGAAAGAGACGAAACAAGATGTAGCGCTATATGTTTTCGCACAACTTTCTCAAATACCACCGAATATTTTAGAACAGCTTGAGAAATTTGATTATTCACAAGATGTACCGAAAATTGTTATATTTAATAATGAGAAGAGCGGAGAATTAACTCGTTCTGACGCTGTTTTATTACTATTTTTGAATCAAATTGGAGTAGATGTATTCCATTTCAATCCAACGGGAAGAAACGATATTGAACCGTATATTGAAGCGGGGGCATTTGATTCACATTGGCTTGAAGAGGTTAATTTCGATCTTGAGTTTCATGGTTCATCAGCCTATAAAAATTTATCACAAACAATAAAAGGACTATTTCGTCCATTTTTATAAGGAAAGGGAGAATACCATATGAATAACCCAGTCGTACTAGATCCGAAAACAGAATTAAATGAACAAACAGCACAAGATGTTCGCTTACAACTTAGACAAGATGCGGATGTACAACGTATTTATAATGCGGTAGATATTAAAGATCAATTAGAATTAATTGAACTTGGAAAAGAACCTTCTATGGAAATTTCACGTTTTGCGGATCAAATTTTACATACAATGTCATTATCAAAGATAGAAGATTCTGGTGAATTATTAAAACAGCTTGGTAAAATTATGGACCGATTTGATAGTAAAGACTTTGCGGAAGAAAAAAGTGGTTTCTTCTCACGTATGTTCAAAAAAGCGGATAAAATGATAGAACAAATCTTTAGTAAATATCAAACGATGGGCCGCGAAATTGATAAAGTTTATGTGGAAATTACGAAGTACCAAGATGAGATGAAAAAATCAATTGGTACGTTAGATGGCTTGTATGAGCAAAACTTAAAATATTATTTAGACTTAGAGAAGTACGTAGTAGCAGGAGAAATGTTATTAGAGCGTTTAAATACAGAGTTAGTTCCGATGTATGAAGAGCGTGTACGTAATAATGATCAATTAGCAGGTATTGAATTAGAGTCGCTTAAAAACTCTGTTGAAATTTTAGAACAGCGTATTGACGATTTAGAAAAAGCACGTATGGTTGCGTTACTTACAGCACCACAAATTCGTATGATTCAACGTGGTAATAATAAATTAATTGGTAAAATTAATACAGCATTTATTACAACGATTCCTATCTTTAAAAATGGTATCATTCAAGCGGTAAATGCCAAGCGCCAAAAGCTTGTTGCAGATTCTATGGCTGAACT
>NZ_JAKUEU010000143.1:0-6804 GCF_022663075.1 Bacillus cereus group sp. BfR-BA-01441 | reverse complement strand
ATAAATGTTTTCAGTTGTTCTTTCAGAATTATCATTTTCAGTTATAAATTTTACAATTGTATTTTCTTCGTGTTGAGTAAGTTCATCACCTAAACTAAATTCCTGTAGATGGAACTTCACAAATTGTAATGTTCTATCTACAGCTTGTTTATTTGCTTCTTTTTCATCTATAGATCCAATATTAAAAGGATTTATACTACTTATGTTGCTGGGGTTTATAGAAATTACTTTCCCTCCAAATTTCTTTGCAATTTCCTCAAAACTTTCTTTAGATTCTTTCATGCTTATAAAACTCCTTTTCTATATTTCTTTATTTTTTAAAATTTACTTACATTTAAATTCAAAAGCCATATAACACGCCAGATACTAAAATAGTTGTAACAATCATTACAATTGCTAATACAAATGTACCATAAAACCAAACTTGATCAGACAAAGATTCAATCCCAAACCAATCATTCATTTTTTTATATTGATTAAATACAATATCCTTTAATCTTTGAACACCTAATTGTTTATTTTCTAATCGAGAATATTTTAAAATAGGTTTATTATCAGTGATTTTCAAAATTGTATTCGCCATAAAAATCAATCCTTTCCTAACTATTTTTTAGAGTAAGACCTTTCCAAAATTCGGTATCATTGAAAAGGTCTTACTGTAATTTTCAAACCTGAACTTGTAAAAAATTATCAAATCGCGTTTGACCATCTTCTAACTTTTCTAGGGCATCAAATTCATTCAAACCATGCATTTTTTTAAACTCATTTACTTTTCTAGTGATCCACGTTATATATTCCCAAGTTATCCATTCATCACCCTCTGATAATGAATGTACTTTACAAAATAATTTAAAACGATAATTACAGTTATTTAAGTTTTTCACTATAAACATTTTCTTGTTCTCCCACTACATTAAATTTCTTGATAGCATAATCTAACATACTGAGTCATATTGTTTTTTTTCAATTGTTCCCATACCTCTTGATATGTTAAGTTGTCGTATCGTTCATCCATATGACAGTGATAAATTCCTTTGTCTACATTAAAATAAAGAAGGGAATACCCTGTGATAAAATGTGGTGTTTTATTTTCCACCAACTCTTTCATTTTCTTTTTTGTCACACTAACTACATGACCTCTTATGCCTAGCGGTGGGCTTAACTTAGCCATATTAATACTCCTTTATGATTATCTGTATTAGATTGCTAATTTAGTATCAGATAGCTCTTTCTTTTTAAATAATGACAACAACTCTTTTCTTGCCATATCTATTTCATCTATCCATTTAGTAAATTCTAAAATATGTCCTTGTTCTAATGCTTTTTTTCTTTTCACTTCACCGTATTCTAAAAACTCTTTCAAATCCTTCTGTTTCCCAACATCTTCTGGAAGAACATCACCTAATGAAGAAATATTTTGATTAAATGCTTGATCTAGTTGATGGAACAATTCCATTAATCTAACTTGATTCATTTTTAACGCTGAATGTGTTTCTGTTAAACCATTGTCTTTTTTACGGTCAAGGAACCCAACAACACTTTTTAATTGATGGTGAACTTCTTGCAATTTAAGATCATTCTCAATGATTTGTAATTCAACAATTTTTCGAGCGAAATTTAAAGACGGAAAACTTTGTTTAGACATTTCCACCAATTCAGCTTGATCAACGTTTAATTCAATAATTTTTTTCATTTTGATTTCTCCCTCCAAAATTTAATTGATACTTTATTAACTTATCTTCATTATAACAGAATATATATTGAATGTATAGTGAATATGTATTAAATGTACAAATAAAAATAAAAAAAGGTACATTCAATATATATTGAATGTACCTTAAAGGGAGTTATATGTATTGAATACACATTAAATAAGTATTCAATATTATGATGTTCTAACGGAATACTTTCACTCTTTAACTTCTTTCACTAATACTCTATAGTGGAAACGTTGAATATTATAACCACCAGCATGTGTTGTCCATACATGAGCTTTTCCTTTACTTCCAATAACAGTACCATTTATCGCTCCATTTTGAGCAATTCTTAAAGCTGTTGCATCTGAAATTTCACCAGCAACCTCTTTAATACGTTCTATAAAATTTTTCTTTTTATTATTAACTTCATCAATCAAGTAGTTTTCTAATACTTCTTCGAAATATTCACCATGCTTAGCATACTTCACAAAAATATCACTTATCTTTTTATTATGTGCTTTAAAAAATTCTTGTTTTTCATCATGCAAACATTGTGTAATGTAATGATTTATAGAGAACCCTTGTAATCCTTTTTCGATTGCTTCACTTTTAAACTTCTGACGATCTCCTATTTTTAAATATTCTTCTTTTTGCTGTATGTAATGTTCAAATGCTTTCTTTTTCCATTCATTTAAAAATGTATCAATAACAGCTAACCCATCTTTTTCATTTAACTTTTCATCAATATATGTAATGTATTCTTTTAACTTAGCATTAGTATCTAATTTAATATTTATTAAACTTTTGCTAGTTCCTTCTTTTATATACTTTTCATTCCTTTCAATAGCTTCTATACAATTAATTCTATAACGTGATAATTCTTGTTTATTCATAACTTCAACAATTTCAACGCCTTTTTCATTCCGTACCTTTGTTAACACTTCTAATTCTTCATTAGTTAGCTTTTCCATATATAACTTCCTTTCTTGATAATTGTTTTTTAAAATTTAGAAAGACCTTTTCACTATTGATTGAAAAGGTCTTATTTAATTTATGCTTCTTCTGGAATAACCAATTCAAAACAGGTTTCCTCTTTGTTGATATTAAACATATGATATTGGATAGCTTCTTTTTTAAGCTCACTTTCAATTACATTCCTAGTTTCTTTTAAAACAACTACCTTTCCATCTTCTTTTAACTTCTCAATTCTCTGTTGTATGTATAATTCATATCTTTCAAATTCGCACTGTAGATCTTCTTTTACCTTCGATTCAGGCTTATTATAATCATTTGCAACTCTTGTAACAGTTAGGGATTTTAAAACATCTGTGTCTCTTAAAAACATTCCGCGTGAAGAACTAACAACTAATTCTAAAGTTTTTTCATAAGATACTTTCATAAGATTATCCTCCATTTATAATGAACTTTTATTTATTAACATTTTTTAACTTAATTAAATTATACCACAATATACATTGAATGTATAGTGAATATATAATAAAGAATAAAAAAAGTGAGCTTATGCTCACTAGAAAATTAGTTATTTCATTTTTATTTATCCATATCATTAAAAATAAAATGTGCGGCCAGCACATTCAGATCCACTCGGATTTCATGATCTTCTTCCGGTAATTTAATATCAACGCTATTATTTTTAGAATCACAAATATTTATTCTATTACGTTCTATGTCTTTTGTTGCAAAGTACGTTATATTTTTAAATGATAATACCTCAACTGTTTTATTAGTTTCACTTGAATAAATTTTACCTATTTCTTTACAATCCTCACAATCTATATATTTAACTAGGTAATTTATAGCATCTATTATCTTTCTGTGACTGAACCTTCTTAACCCTGTAGCACTTTTAACAGCATTTAATATAATGCGTTTTTCACTCATATTAAAAGAAAATTCTTGCTTTGTAGAATCATGATCTTTTATTTTAGAGATTTTCTTATGAAATTTATCTTTAATTATATTAAACTGTTCTTCATCTACATTTAAAGTTGTATTTAGCTCTATTTTATTATAGTTCATATTTTATTCCTCCATATATAATACTTATTTAATATAATACAATAAAGGAGACTTCTATAGTCTCCTTATTTTTCTAAAGGTAAAATTAGTGTCGGATTAACATAATCACTAATTTTATAATTTTGTTTTTCTGTTGGTACTTTTTTTACAACTAATTTCGGTTCATGTATACCCTCAACATACTTTACTATTACACTTTGTCTATTAGAAAGTATTTGTAGATCCCCTTTTTCATTTATATACTTAATTTCTGTATTAAATAATTCCACATCATTTGCAATGATATCCATTGATCCATTTTCAAGACCACTTTCTTCTATTCTTGAATATTCGATTACTTTATATTCTGTTTCAGGAAACTTTTCTACAGCATCTACTAAAGAGTTTTTATATTCAAGTGCTGAATATGCCCACCAAACACCCAAGATCCCCATAATAGCTATAAAAATCATACATGCTATTAAAAGCCTATCTTTATTTTTCTCACTTGTCTCACACATTCTCCACACCTCTTTTATTTAGAAGTAACCATTCTTTTTACTTTTGAAACTACTGATTTTTGTTTTATTTCTTCATATAAGTTATATAATGATTCTTCTGTAATAATTTCAGGAAAATATCCCTGTCTTTCAATTAAAATGTTCTCTAATATGCATTGTCTACGTGTCCAGAACACATACGTTTCTCTTTGGGGATTAATTAGCTCTTTAAATTTTTCGCGTTCTTCTGGTGTAATACCATCAACTCTTATTGCCTTTTTAAATATGTCCAATCCCATATAGGCTTCGCGTTTAGCTTCTCTAACATCTTTTAATAAGACATATAGCTGAAACATATTATAGCTTTTTAATACTTCTACAGATTGCTTTGCATCTTCTACAGAAATATTGAAGCGTAGTTCATTGAAATCAAACCTTTGTTTCCCATCATTAACTTTTAAGTCACCTGTTCTTTTATCAATCAGATCCCCACCACAATAAGAACAGATCAAAGATTCTGGAAGCATATTTTCATTTACAATTATTTTTTCCCCACAATAAGCGCAATGTTTCATTTTTATCTCCCTTTCTTTGATCTGTTTTTTATTGTTTTATTTGTTTGTTAGCAATTCATGTAGATCAATCTACATGAATTGCTAACGCTGTTTCACCATTTGACATAACCGCTACCTTATTCATTTTCTTTTGTAATTCCTGAATTTGTTCATCTGATAAAGATATTGTATTTCCTTCATTATCATATGAAGCAAAATACACATTTCCTTTTATATAAGCAAAAGCTTCTCCTTTATGTAGTATCAATACATTCAGTTTAAGATCTTCTCGGAATAACCCTTCATCATTGCACCATAAATCAATTTTTGGTGTGATCCCTACACGCTCTATATATCCATCTACGATTTTTTGAAAAACTTCCAGCTTATTTTCCACTTCCACCACTTGTAATTGTTGTTGGTTCTGATCTAATCTAGCTATGCGAATTTTCATGTTAAAGCATCCCCAATCTATAATTTTGTGTTATTTCTTATATACTTATTATACCATAATATATATTGAATGTATAGTGAATGTATATTAAATGTGTATTTATTTCAAAAAAAATAACCTCAACACATACCTAGTATTAATTCAATAAACACTAGGTATATATTAGGTACACATTAGTAATTATCCAGATCCTAAAATATATTTCTTATACATTTTTCAATCGTATAAAGTTTTTTCGAAATTCCACCTTCTAGATCTCAAATTACATAATTATGTATAGATTTTGATATAGATATAAATCTAATGCTATATATATATTTATTCTATGCTTAAAATCTATTACCTTTTTATGGTATAGTTCGATTTTTAGATGTTTTATGTTTAAAAGATTTTATGTTTTCCCCTTGTTTTTGGGTGGAAGGCTAGGGACTGGGGTGAAGCGTAGCGAGGGGCTAGCCCCTTATAGTGTCATAAATATATAGAACAGGAACAAAAGCTTAGGACGGAAGCTCTGGCGTTTCAGGGGGGTATACTGGATAGTACAAGTCGATAACCATAACAACCTAGTTTTTGGTATGTCGGCTTGACGCGAAGCAAAAACCCCCCTGAATTTCGGAATGCTAAAAAGCCCAACGGGAAGGTGGAGATTTTTTTGAGTGCTTTTTCTCAAAAAAATACTACCTGTCTTTTGCATGGAGAAAAGCCCTTGTTGGGTGAAAGAGAAGGGGAGACAAAAAAATCCCTCCTAAGTTAATTAGGAAGGATTTTTCAACATTTTACACTGTAGCTGTATCTTTTTTTACATCTACATTATTTTCTGGTTTTTGCTCTGGTTTTTGCTCTGGTTTTTGCTCTGGTTTTTGTTCTGGTTTTTGCTCTGGTTTTTGCTCTGGTTTCTGTTCTGGTTTCTGTTCTGGTTTTTGCTCTGGTTTTTGCTCTGGTTTTTGCTCTGGTTTTTGCTCTGGTTTCTGTTCTGGTTTCTGTTCTGGTTTCTGTTCTGGTTTTTGCTCTGGTTTTTGCTCTGGTTTCTGTTCTGGTTTTTGCTCTGGTTTCTGTTCTTCTGGTTTTTGTTCTTCTGGTTTTTGTTCTTCTGGTTTTTCTTTTTCTACTACTTTTACTGTCACTGTTGTACTAGATGTATTTCCTGATTTGTCTGTTGCTGTTACTGTTACTTGAATATTACCCACATTGCTTGTATCGTATGCTCCAATTGTTAATACTGGATTTGGGTCTTTATTATCTGATACATTTACTAGATCACCAGCATTTAAACTATCTCCTTGATGTACTGTTACACCTTCTTTTGGTGTTAATACTGGTGCTTCTGTATCTTTTTCTTCCTCTTTTTCTACTACTTTTACTGTCACTGTTGTACTAGATGTATTTCCTGATTTGTCTGTCGCTGTTACTGTTACTTGAATATCTCCTACACTACTTGTATTGTATTCTCCAATTGTTAATGCTGGATTTGGGTCTTTATTGTCTGATACGTTTACTAAATCACTAGCATTCAAGCTATCTCCTACAAATACTGTTACACCTTCTTTTGGCGTTAATACTGGTGCTTCTGTATCTTTTTC
>NZ_JAKUEU010000142.1:0-6823 GCF_022663075.1 Bacillus cereus group sp. BfR-BA-01441 | reverse complement strand
CAATTTTTTCTTTTTCTTCTTGTTCTTTCTTAATTTCCGCGAACGTTGTTTCTTTTTTAATTTTCAATTTTTCTGGCAATGTTTCAATTAATTCTTCCATATAGTTAGTGATTTTTTCTAAGAAAACATCTTGTGAAGCTTTACCGTTATGGATATTTTCTAAATATCGCTCCCAATTCGCTGTCATTTTAGCACTACTAAACAACGTTCCCTTCAAGGATTCACACAATACTTTCCCTTTTGTGGTTGTAACTAATTTCCCGCCTGATTCTGTAGATACATATTTAAGCGATTTTAACCTTTCAATAATATCAGCCCTAGTTGCAACAGTTCCTATTCCACTTGTTTTCTTCAAGATTTTTTTATCATCTTCATCTTCAATATTAGGGTTCTCCATCATTTCTAAAAGTTTCGCTTCTGTCATTCGTTGAGGTGGTTTTGTTTTACCTGAATGCATTTTCAAATCAACATCTACAGGCATAGATTCTATTAAAATCGGAAGACTTTTTTCTCCTTCTTCCTCTTTCTCTTTACCCTTTTTCTTCGAATCGCTTTTTGAAGGCTCTAGGAAGCTATTTAAGACTTTCCAACCTAAATTAATATCAATTCTACCAGAAGCGATAAACTCAACGTCACGAAGACTTACAGTAGCTTTAGTTACGTCATAAATGTAATCACCTAGAAACATTCTTAAATTCGAAATTGCAATCAATTTGTATAGTGCTTTTTCATCTTGTGTTAACCCTTCAATATCTGGTGTTTTCGATGTCACCATTAAAGCTGAATGTTCTTCAACTTTTGAATCGTCCACGTATGATTTATTCGGAGTATCATTTACCCATTCAACTTTAATATCTAATGTTTCAGCCACATCATCACGACATTTTAAAATATCTTTAAATTCGCTTTCTCCAATCACTCTAGAATCTGTACGTGGATAACTAACAAATCCATTGTCATATAAATTTTGCAATGTATCTAAAACCTTTTTCGCTGTAAATCCATACTTCTTACTAGCTTCTTTTTGTAGATCTGTTAAATTGTACAAAGTAGGTGCTTTTTGGTTTTTTGTACTTTTCTCCACACTCTTAATTCGCCCATGATTCATGCCGTTTTTTAAACCTTGTTCTTTTAAAAATTTATTTAATTCTTCTTTTGAATCAAATCTTCTTTTATCTTTTAACTCTACAGGGAAAGTTCCAGATTCAGTTTCCGCTAACCCATGCAATTCAAAAAATGGAGTAGAAACAAATGAATCAATTTTTTGATCCAACTCATAAACCATAAATAACGCTGGCGTTTGTACCCTCCCAAGAGAAAAAACTTCAAATTTAGGATAATTATAGTTTTTATTGATTAAAATGGAAATTAAAGGTGAGCCATTCATCCCCACAATCCAGTCCGCGTACTGTCTCGTTTGTGCTTCTATGTAGTATCCATATGTTTCTTCTTTCCCTCTAAGATTTTCAAATGCTTCACGCATTTTCGAATCAACTAGCTGATCACACCACATACGTTTAATCGTTTTATCTTGTGCATTAGCTTGCTCAATTATAGAGTAAGCAATTAATTCACCCTCTCTCCCAGCATCGGTAGCCACAACCACCTCTTCGCACTTATTTAATAATGATTTCACAATATTAAATTGTTCTTTTTTAGAGCTATCAACTTTTTTCTTAAATTCATTTGTTTTAGGAATTAAGGGTAAATTCTCTATATTCCATTGTGCATATTTTTCACCATATGCTGGTGGAAGTTCTAATTCCACCAAATGGCCTACCCCCCAAGTAATAACAGCACCATCAGGGAATAAAGGATCTTCAACTGATATATACCCTTGTTCTCTTTTAGTTTTCTGGAATATTTTAGAATAAGCTATAGCTTGTTTTGGTTTTTCAGCAAGTATTAATGTATTCATATATTAAGACACTCCTCTTTATAAATTTTCTTTAACTCTACAAGTTCAAAAATTTATTGAATGAAATTTTTATAATCTACATCTTGACCAACTTTTCGTTCTACTTCTTTACCATTCTCAAATTTAATAACTGTAGGTACTTTTTCCAAGTTATATTTCTTAATTAAATCTTTATAGAATAAAACATTAATTTGAGAATAATTCACTTGCTTTTCTTTCGTGATTTCATTTAATTCTGGTGCTAATTTATGACAAGCTTTACAATCAGCTTTAAAAAACATTACATATACTGGCTTTTCGCTCGAATCTTTTTCAATCTTTTCTTTTAACATATCCTCATTAATTACATATTTAAAATTAGGATCTTTTAATGTTGATATTGTAGCTGGATCTAAATCTTCTGTTTTATAAACTGATTCAATTCCATCTTTTGCACTAGGTAAATCATTTAATTTTGCATAAACTCGACTAAATATAGTACAACCAATGATTAATAGGACACTAGAGAAAAGAAGAATCAAATTGATCCTTCTTCTTCTTCTCTCTCTAGCCCCACTTAGTAAATCTCGTTTTCTTTTTTCAATTTTTTCTTCTTTACTAAGTTTAGCCACTTTTAAAACCCCTTTCCAATTACATTACGTATCCGAAGAATAATAAAACTACACCTACAACACATAATAAAATAGCAATATTTAAAGTTACCTTTTCTGGAAAACGTTTAACTTTTTTATAAAATGAAAATAACAAATATCCCCCCATAGCTAGTAAAAAGCCCAAAACTAGAAAAATATTAGATACCGAAAATATCTCACTAAAAAAATTCATCCCTTTTGTTCTCCAATCTATTTATTCTCTTCTACGTAATTAACAGTTATATAGCGATTTTGAAGTTGTTTATATGCATTATCTTTTCGACCTTTAACCCCATCTAATTTCGTTTGCAACTCTTTTGCTTTATCCCCTTCATTATTTTTAGTGGCATTATCTAATTCTTTTTTTAATTTATTAAATTCACCTTCTAATTGACTATAATTTTTATAATCATTATTTAATTGTTGTTGAATTTGGGTTAATGCCATTAATTCATTAGTTAATGCAATATCTTCTGTTTTCCTTGCTTTCTTTTCTTTTTCTCTAATAAAGGTTTCCAGTTCAGCTTCTTGATTTGTTAAATAGTAAGCCTTAACAAGTTCATTCGCTCGTCTTTCATTAATTTTCTTTAAACTTCCAGCTATATTAATAACAGATTGATATTCTTTGTTAATCGTAGCTAAATCAAATTTTAATACCTTGTCATCACTAGCAATTACGATTTTTTCAAAGTCCTCTTTACTTTCTTGTTTTTCCTGTTTAGAAATTTTCTTTACAAATTTATCCCCTATTCTATAAGCTGAATCTGGTTCAGTTTTAAGGGCTTTTGTATACTTACCCTGTTCTAAATAAAAATCAATTAAAACTTTTTTATCTTTTTCATCTAAGTTGTCATACCCTATATGATCTAAGTCAGCATAAGCTTTTTCTTTATTACCTGAAATATAACTTCTATATGAAGCAATGGTCTTATCTTTAATCTCTTGTTTTTCTTTAGCTTCTAATTCAGTATTGTTATTAGTAGCAAGAGTTGGATAATAATAAGCTCCAAACGTTAATACCGCCAACATACTTATAGTTATAATTCCACCTTTAGGAGTTAAAATTTTATCCGCGATTTTCACACCCATTGGGCGAGTATCTTCTTCTAACTGTTGATTTGAATTACCGCTAGTTTTTAAGCTTTGTTTTAGCTGATCTTTATAATCCACTTGTTCTTTTTTCTCTTTTTTCTTTCCTTTTCCAAAAAATTTCTTTTTAAATTTACCTGATTTTTTCGCTTTTTCTTCTTCCTTATTTTCAATTTTTGTTACTTCCTCATTTATCGCCTTTTCAATTGCTTGCTCAATATCTTCAAGTGTTTTTGAATTTAAGATAGCTTCCGCAAATGCAATAACTTTATCAGATTGATTTATAAAATCATTTCTTTTAGGTTTTGTTGAAATTTTATCTAGCGTTGTTAATCCAATGAAAATTAATGACCTAATTCCATCTACATAACTTCTTTTTATATGTAAAGGGAATCCTTCATATTCAAATAACAATGCCTTGATATTGAATGATTGCGTATCAAATAAGAAATTTTCTTTTTCCCAAAGAATACGTTGGTTTGTTTTAATCTCCATTTTCCCTAATTCAATAAGTGAATTAAAAATTAATAATTGTTGTGAAAAATCATAAAACCTCACATCAATAAAAGGCTTTTTATTACGTAGATCATATTCCATTTCAAAATAATCACCATTATTCCGAAGATCTGTAGAGTAAATAAACAATTCACTCATACCAAATTTTTCTATACCTTGAATATAAGCAAGAGATAAGCTGTCTTTAGTTGCACTGGGACTTAACTTAGAATAAGGAATTTTATATACCCCTTCATTCCCTGAAATTATGATTTCACCGTAACGATTAATAACCCTTTGCACATTCCGAACCTCCAATACTTTATAGGATTTGTATATAAATATCATACCACAAAATATAAAGAATGTATAGTGAATATACATTCTTTATATATTGAATATACTATTTTTATCTTCTAGATAAATATCTAGTCACTGATTTAGCTCCACTCATCATAGCTCTACCACTACCTGAACTATTACCGAACTGTCCTAATAATGAAGGAATTGTAATTGCTACAATGAAAAATGCAATACCAGTGATTGAATCCGTTAATGTTGTTACAGGATCAAAACTTAAATGAGCGAATGTTCTAATTCCAAGAACAACACATAAAGCTTGTAACCCCATTGTTAATAATCTAGAAATCAGAACTCTCAACCAAACATTAAAGAAATTGTATTCTGTATTTAACATTGTCGTAATTGCAACAGGCCCTGTTACATACAGAACACTGATTAAAGCTATAGAGTAATACATTTGTAGAATTAAGACTAAAATTAAAACAGCCACAATTGCTAAGAAAATAATTGTCATACTAAATGAACCCATAAACATCATATTCAATGACATTAATCTTCCTACATTTTCTGTAGCTGATAATCCAGCCATTAATGGATAATTGACTAAATACTGAATATTCATTATAGCTTTAAAGAAAGAAACATATCCAAACACTAAAAATCCAGCAATTACAAAGGTTATTACTTTTTCGTTTCCTTCTTGTGTAGCACTTTGCATATCTGTTAAACGTAAAGCAACCATTTTAAAGATTTGGAATATAAAGAATAATAATAGTAAACCTCTTGTGATTGCACGAAATGCACTTAGATAATCATTTAAAATGTTGTTTTGTAAAATATCTGATGGTTTTAAAACAACCTTTGAAAAAGGGATCATAGTCCAATTAATAATACTAGTTGTCGAACCATACACAACATTTGTAATATGACAAGAAACTTCTGTCCAACCACAATCAAATTCACCTTTTACATAATTTAATTTTTTTATTAAATCAATATCTGGATCAGCCGAGCCTTTGCCAGTAACTTTTTCCCTAGCTTCTTTCCACTTTTCAATTTCATCTTTATAAGCATCATAAAGTTTCCCTTTTCCTTCTGGAACTTCTTTTAGTCCAGATCCATCAAATTTGTTTTCTTTAAGATTCTTATCCATTTCACTCTTCAATGTTCCTTCATCCCTATTCAACGCATCATCGGCCGAGGTGCTACCACCACCAGTTTCAACAGCATAGGTTGAGAGAGAGAAAGAAAACGAAAATACTAAGATAAATACACTCAAAATCACTTTGATCCATCTTTTTCTATTCATTACAATAATCCTTTCCATTGCGGAATCCAGAAAAATATCAAGCTTCCAACAAGAGTTATTGCTATAAATCCTATACAACAATAGAAACAAAATAATTTAAATCTAAATTTTTCTAAATGCTCTCTTAAAAAATCATTTTCTGTTTCTACCTCTTCATTTAAACCATACCTTGTCATCATCCTACTTTTTTCATAATTTACTGGGACAACAAACAATTTGTACAACACTTTTTCTAATAAAATACTAAACTTACTTTTATAACCATCAAGATCACTTTTATTCACAACCAACACCTCCGATACTATGTAGGATTAATATACAATCATTATACCACATTGTATATAGAATGTATAGTGAATATACAAAGAATATATATTCACTATACATTCTAATCACTTATTTTTATGGATGTTGAAATGTATTATTTATACCTAACAACTCAAACTCTTCAATTTTATTACTCTCTAAATTTACTTTCACTTTATATAATTCACTTACACTTGGATTATCTTTTGTTTCTACACTATAAGTGGATTTAACTTGTACTAGAGCGTTAATGTTTTTATCTTCTATAACCTGTCTGTACACCTCTATATTTTCGACCCTTTTTTCAATTCTAATTTTAGGTGCTTTCGCATCCCCACCAGAACCTTTTTGATTCTCAACAGCTTGATCTGTCATATATTTTTTAGCCAAATCAAATCGTTTAACATAATTTTCATTATTATAATTAAACAAAGTATTCATCGCTTTTGTAATAATATCTTTTGCTTTCATTTCATTAGCATTTAAACCATTTATTTTTTGTAATTCCTCATATTTTGTATTTAATTTCTTATAATCCATTGCTACCTTTTCAACTTGCGCCTTTGATTCCCTAGCGGTATTTTGATATTCACTACTTTCCGCTTTAAAATGGAAAGTAGTAAACGCTAAAGCTACAGTTGTAATGCCTAGAACAACACTAGTATAAACACCCTTATAAGATTTCTTTTCTGAACGTCCCATATTAACCTCCTGATTATATTATCCTTTTATTCTTCCAAATCCAGCAAAATGTTGTTGCCAGTAAGAACC
>NZ_JAKUEU010000141.1:0-6849 GCF_022663075.1 Bacillus cereus group sp. BfR-BA-01441 | reverse complement strand
ATTTAAAAAATATTTTATCATATGAAATAAAGTAGAAGTGAATTATTTTTTGAAATGGAGTTTTCCTGATTTTTCAGCAGACAGACAGAGTCTTTTTTTGATATGATAGGAAAAGTGATTTATTATAAGTAGTATTTAATATCTATAACATTTGAAAGGTGTGCAAGACGTGGAGAAACAACTTGCAGGCTTGCCGGTACACGTTCATTTCGTAACAGAAATCCGTGAAGGGGCGAGGAAGGAAACCGTTGCTTTTGAAGCAAATGGTCAATACTATGTAAAAGGTCAAGGTACATATGTAACATTCCAGGAGCCGAACGAACAAGGCGAAGTGAAAACAATTATTAAAATTCAAGATGAACAAGTTCTTATTATGCGTTCAGGTGCTGTTTCTATGCGTCAGACGCATGTGAAAGGTGAATGGACAACTGGTACGTATACGAGTGAACTTGGTACGTTTGCATTGCAAACAAAGACTGATAACGTTCTTTTTAAATGGTCGGATGAAAAGAAAAAAGGACAACTCTTCTTAACGTACGCATTGCTTCTAAGTGAACAAGAAGCTGGCAGATATACTATTACAATTAATTTGAAGGAGGCAAAATAATGAATTCCTTAGAACAGGTAAAAGGATTGATTAAAGAAGAAATTCAGGCTGCTGTATTAAAGGCAGAATTAGCGACAGAAGAACAAATTCCAAACGTTGTATTAGAATCTCCAAAAGATAAAACAAATGGTGACTTCTCTACAAATATGGCAATGCAACTTGCACGCGTTGCGAAAAAAGCACCTCGTATGATTGCAGAAGAACTAGTTGCAAACTTCGATAAAGCAAAAGCTTCTATTGAAAAAATCGAAATCGCTGGTCCTGGTTTTATTAACTTCTATATGGATAATAGCTACTTAACAGATTTAATTCCAACAATCGTAAACGCTGGTGAAGCTTACGGTGAAACGAATACTGGTAAAGGTGAAAAAGTACAAGTTGAGTTCGTATCTGCGAATCCAACAGGTGACCTTCACTTAGGACATGCACGAGGTGCGGCAGTAGGTGACACTTTATGTAACCTATTAGCAAAAGCAGGATACGATGTATCTCGTGAGTACTACATTAATGACGCTGGTAACCAAATTCATAACTTAGCTCTTTCTGTTGAAGCTCGTTACATGCAAGCTTTAGGCTTAGAAAAAGAAATGCCAGAAGACGGATACCATGGTGCGGATATCATTGGAATCGGTAAACGTTTAGCAGAAGAATTCGGTGATCGTTATGCGAAAGCTGATGAAAAAGAAAGCTATGAATTCTACCGTGAGTACGGTTTAAAATATGAATTAGCAAAACTTCAAAAAGACCTAGAAAGCTTCCGCGTTAAATTTGATGTATGGTTCTCAGAAACATCATTATACAAAAACGGGAAAATTGATCAAGCACTTGCTGTATTAAAAGAGCGCGACGAGATCTTTGAAGAAGACGGTGCAACTTGGTTCCGTTCAATGACTTACGGTGACGATAAAAACCGTGTATTAATTAAAAATGACGGTTCTTACACATACTTAACGCCAGATATCGCGTATCATCGTGATAAATTAGAGCGTGGTTTCGATAAGTTAATTAACATTTGGGGTGCTGACCATCACGGTTATATTCCACGTATGAAAGCTGCTATTCAAGCACTTGGTTACGATAAAGACACGCTTGAAGTAGAAATCATCCAAATGGTACAACTATACCAAAATGGTGAAAAAATGAAGATGAGTAAGCGTACGGGTAAAGCAGTTACACTTCGTGAGCTTATGGAAGAAGTAGGCGTGGACGCAATGCGTTACTTCTTCGCAATGCGTAGCGGTGACTCTCATTTAGACTTCGATATGGACTTAGCTGTATCAAAATCTAATGAAAACCCAGTATACTATGCACAATACGCTCACGCTCGCGTATGCAGCATCCTTCGCCAAGGTGAAGAATTAGGATTAGCTACAGGCGGAGACGTTAACTACAAACTTGTTACTTCTGAAAAAGAAGTAGAGTTACTGAAAAAACTTGGTGAATTCCCAGCGGTAGTTGCGGATGCAGCACAAAAACGTCTACCACACCGTATTACAAACTATGCATTTGAATTAGCAGCAACATTACACAGCTTCTACAATGCAGAAAAAGTATTAAACCAAGATAATTTAGAATTAAGTAAAGCTCGTTACGAGTTAATGAAAGCAGTACGCACTACACTTCAAAATGCATTAGCAATCGTAGGAGTATCTGCACCAGAAAAAATGTAATTAAGAAAAGCGGAAGCGGACTTTCGTTTTTAAATAAAAGGCAATCACACGATGTTGTGATTGCCTTTTTATGTGGAGATAATAAAAAAATAAAATTTTATCAAACAAAAAGGGAATTTGCGTCGTCTTATATAAATGACAGGAGGCTTATGATGGAAGAAAAGGTAGAAGAATTAATTGATATATATATAAGAAGCAAATATATTCCTTATGCTATAAGTTAGCAAAGACGAAAGAAGACGCGGAAGATATTTTTCAAGAGACATGGATAAAAGTTTTTTCATCGCGGCACCAACTTTCTTACGTGGAGAATTATAAAAAATGGATTACTACAATTTGTGTTCGTACGTTTTATGATTTTTATCGTAAGAAAAAAAGGTGGAAAGATCGAATATTGGATTTGTTTCATAAAGAGGATGGTGGAGAAATAGATTTCGCAGATGATGTGAATATATCAGAAGGATTTATTCAAAAAGTGGAAGCGGAAATGATACGGGAAGTTATACAGCTATTGAATGAAAAATATAAAACCGTGCTCGTACTCTACTATTATGAATAATACTCTTATAAAGAAATGAGCGAAATATTAAATATACCGATTGGTACGGTAAAGTATCGGCTTAATTATGGGAAAAAGAAAATGCGAGAACATTTGGAGGGGTTCGTTCATGAAGGAAGATAAATTTGAACAGAAAATAAAGAGCAGTTTAGCAGAAGAGATAACTCCAAGCGAAGAGCTAATAAATAACACGAAGCAGGGCGTGCGAAAGGCTCAGAAGTTAGAGAGGAAATGGATGATTTGTATTCACACCATTTGGATTGTTTTGTTAACAATTGTTATAGAACAATTTGTCACTCATTTGGATTATAAAATTCCTATGTTAATAGCCATTGTGATTATGATGCATGTATACATTCCGATATATGTTGTAATACAGTCATTTTTAAAGAAGGAGTATAAATTACATGAATGAGTTCGCTAATCCGTTTGTACTATTTGAAGTAGCTGGAGTGACGATGTTTTTAGCTTTTATAGCACTTTTAATATGTGTTGCATCATGGGTATATACAGATGCTAAAGCACATTAAATGAGTAAAGGATGGATTGTCTTAGCGGTTATATTTCCATTTTTTATCTGTTTTTGTTATATATGGTAAGAAGAAGTAAAAAGAAAGTTGAAGGAGAATATAAGATGAACTTTGTTAAAAAACAGAAAGTAACATTAGTTGCGATATTGGCAAGTACAATGTTTGTATTACTTAGTGGTTTTGCTTTTGCACAAACGTTAGATGACGCGTGGAAAGCAGGAGATATATATTTAGAAAATGAGAAGCAAGGGGAGACAAGTTACGAGGCGAAATTCTCATCATGGGATATTGCCGGTAAAGATATTGAACTTCAGTATGAGAAGGACACAGAAGTGACATTTTCTTATGAGACAGATGCAAAACGAGGAGAAGGTATAAAAGAGTTAAAGGAAATCTGTGAATCGAAAAAAGGTAGTTTTACAGTTACTTTAAAAGCAAATGAAGAGTATGTATTGAATATAAGCGGATTAAAAGTGAAAGATGGATTCGTAAAAGTGAATTGGCAAGAGAAATAAAAGGGGCCCTATAAAGGACCTCTTTTTTATTGAATAGTATAAGTAACAGAAAAACTAACAGGACTATAGTAAACGTAAGGTGCATGAAATTGAACATACATATTTCCATCTGTTTTTGCAGTGAAAATTCGGCCGTAACCATCAGAATAACGTCCAATTAGGTTATGATTTGAGTCATAAACACTGTAACTAGGAGTTTTGCTGTTAGGATGAATTGTTAGTTCTTGTCCTTTTTGAAGGAAAATAGGTTCTTGTTCAGAACTACCTCCAGTTTGCAAAGAATAAAATTTTGTAAAGCTTTGTTCTTGAGCGGCAGCAGCGACTTTTGTTTCAGGAATAAACGCAGTAGCTCCAGTAATTCCTGCTAAAGTTAATGCACCTGCTAAAATCATTTTTTTCATAATAGAAAAAGCCTCCTTATTAGTTGTAATCGGTGTTGTTACAGTTAATATTGTATACGATAATGGGTAGGATAAAATATGCTTTTATGCATATATATTTTTTCTCAATAAAAGACCACTGATAAAATCAGTGGTCTTTTAAATGATTAAGCAGCTTTCTGTTCAGTTTGAGGAACAGGTTTTTGAAGCGAGTTATAAACTCCTGTTCCGATAACGTCTAATGCTATTCTCATTCGTTCAGGTGAAATGTTTTCTAATACGTTATCTTGAGGTGTATGGTATACCTTCTCAATATGATAGATTAATGGATTCCAACTATCGACACCCATCCAAATGAATAGAGCAGCAGGAATACCAGCTTCAGCAAATGGAACATGATCACTAGAACCGAATTTACCTTGTAGGACGAGGTCATTATTTAGTTGTTTACCTGCTTGCAAGGCAGCGTCTGTTACAAAGTTTGTAGAGCCGTCAGGTGTCATAGCGTATAAATTCTTTGCTTTATCATAATTTGTTGCAACCATGTCGGCGTTAAAGACACCTAAAATACGGTCGCGTTCTTTCTGGGATAGACTATTCACGTAATAATCCGAACCAAGTAATCCAGTTTCTTCAGAACCAAAGGTAATAAAGCGAATTTCTTTATCAGTTTCTACATTTTGAAAAGCACGAGCTAGTTCTAATACTAATCCAGTTCCAGAAGCATTATCATTTGCGCCAGGTGCTCCGACAACACTATCATAGTGCGAGCTTACAACGACTGCTTTCTCATTACCTGTACTCTTTTTTGGTTTCTTTTTGGCGATAACATTTAGAGATGTTAATTTAGATTCATGTCTCGCTTTTAGGGAAAGAATTGTTGTCCCTTTTTTAGCGATTTCTTCTTTAAATGCATTTCCTTGCGCATAAGCAAGACCAAAGACAGGGATAGACTGCTTTTTCGTTAGGCGGGGATTGAAGGTTTGTCCATAATTTCCGCGTCCGCCAATTAAACTGTATAAAAGAACACCTTTTGCACCTTTGCTAACAGCATTTTCAACTTGCTTATTATAGTCTGTAACTGTCGTTCCTCTTTCAAATAAAACAATTTTACCGTTTACTTCATTTGGAATATCTTCTAATTTTGTCCCACCTTGAACAAAGATAAGGGGAGCTGTAACAGCTTCTGTAGAAATGAGTGCATTAGGAGCAGCACCAGCTTGCCAATTACGTTTTGTTGATAGTGGTGATTCAATGAATCCAACGTATTGATCGGGCACCTGAAATGGTTGATATTCTACGTCATAGCCCATTGATTTAAGCTGCATACCAATGTAACGAGAAGCCCATTCTTCGGATTTTGTTCCACCGGGGCGAGGACCAATTGTTTCAGATAAGAAACGAACATGTTCAATCGCGCGGTTTGGATCAATCTGTTTTGTAATAGATGGAGTTTGTGTAACCTCTGACGTGGAATCCGCTTTTGCTTGCCCAATTGGAGCTAAGCTAACAGCGAGTGATACAGCAAGCAAAGAGCTTACTATTTTTTGTTTCAATGATTTTCTCATTTTTTCCTCTCCTATTCTGCTATTCTCTGTGACTGACAAAAGAAGACGGATAATGACTTTATTTTACCTTCGAGTCTTTTGTTTTTCAATATTCTGACATTGAGAAATAAAAACAATATATGCATATTTGCATATTTTTGAGGAAGATATGTATGCTATCATTTTAAACGAAGGTTCGCTTTCTACTCTGAAAGCTCCTACATTGCATGAATCTAGTGTACCCAAACTTTAGATTATGTAGAGAAATGGAACCACTGTAGGGTTTCATTTCTCATGTTTGAATCAGTTGATGGTAATTATGTTTCCGCATTTCATAATTATTATCAGTGATATATGTAAGGCATCCATATGAAAATAAGAGGCTGTTCAAAGGTTTTCCGTACTTTTGGGCAGCCTCACCCCGTTAAAAGGACGATACTTTATGTATCGTCCTTTTTGTATAAAAAAACATCCAATCAATTGAGAGATTGATTGGATGTGAAAAAATTATTAATAATTTTTTTTGCGTTTTGTAGCCAAAATACTTAATAATCCAGCTAGTAGAAGAAGGATACCTACTGTTTGTGTAGGGTCTTCTTTATGACCTGTATTTGGAAGGTGTTTATCCGTATTTCGATCATCTTGCTGTTTGTTATCTGTTTTATTCGATGTTTCTTCGGAAGTTCCGTTTTCGTGTTTCTCAGATGTTTCATTGCCTTTGTTTTCTTCTTTATTTGGAGGAGTAACTGGCTTGTCATCTCCACCTGACGAAGATTCAATCTTTTTATTTGAAACTGTAATTTGTAGTGGTGTAGCTTGGGCTTTATCAATTGTAAAGTTTATTGGTGATGCATCTAATTGATAGCCTTTAGGAGCCTGTGTTTCTACTAATTGATAATTACCAGGTTTCAAATCATTTACGATTACTTTTCCGTGTTGGTCTGTTTTTAAACCTTCTCGGATGATTTTTCCATCTTGGTCTAAAATATTGAAAATGGCACCTTCAAGTGTTCCATGGTGATCAATATCAACTTTAGTTAA
>NZ_JAKUEU010000140.1:0-6959 GCF_022663075.1 Bacillus cereus group sp. BfR-BA-01441 | reverse complement strand
ATATTCCTTTTGGCTTTTTTCAGTTACTTTTACTGTATTTGTTTTTTCACTAGCAACTTGATTTGTACAGCCAACACCTAAAGTTAATAAAACTGTTGTCAATGCAAATGTTTTAAATAGTTTTTTTGTTTTCATGATTTATCTTATACTCCTTGTCAAAATCCCTCTTTATTAGTATTTTTGTTTTCGAGTTCTTTTGCGTATTTTTCAACTGAAAATTTTGACCAATAGGGAATACCAGCAATTATAATATCTTCTTTAGGGAATTTATTTCTATGTCTATATGCTGAAATCTTGCTTTGGTCATATCTAAAACCTTTTTCATTTAGATATTCGGCAAAGGTTGTTTGGCTGTAATAATCATCTATATCTAAAAGAATTGAATGTGTAGGTTTTTTAATTAAATATGTGTCGCGTTTAAAATAAATATTTATAAGATCTAAAGCGAATTCTAACCAGTCACCTTCTAAACATTCGTGAAGCTTTCCTAAATTGAAATTATTTTGCTGTGGATCTTCAAAAAACCAAGCCAACTGTAAAAATGTTTTTTCTACATTTGAAGATAATGATTTTAAAGACTGTTGAACTAAAAATATATTTTCTCGATTGTTTAAATGTTCTTCTAAGATTGGGAATTCTTTAATGATTAATTGAGTAGCATTTTTCATATTCCTTCCTCCAATACGTTTATAATTGTAGTGAATCACTACAATTATAACATACTTTGTAGTGAATCACTACAAAGTATGTTATTTTTTTACATAAATCAAAAAGGAGTGGTGTTTTTCACTCCTTATCCTTGCTTTTAAATACAATTCTCTTTTTAAAAATCATTCCGAAAACAGAAAAGGAAGACCACCTAACACCTTTAAAAAGTGAAAGAGGTCTTCCAGATCTAGAATATATATTGTTGAACCACTGAAAATATATCATCACTTTATTTTTTTGTCAATTCAAATAACTATATGTCCAGCATGTATATAAAAAAGGAGTGATTTCCCCACTCCTTTTTTATAATTTATTTATCCTCTGGTAAATATCCAATATGCCAATCTTGTTCTTTATCTGACTTAAAACAAGCTGTAACTTCACCGTTATATGGATTCAATTTAATTACAGCTTGTTCGTTTGTTTCCTCGGAATAGGCTTTATATTTAAATAATCCTTTGTCATATCTACTATATGTAATGTCGCTCATTTTAAAGTGAACTTGTTTATTCATGAATACTTTTAATTCCTCAAAGAATTGTCCTTGTAACTTTTCTAATGTTTTCATTTGTTTTTCCTCCCAGTTTTTATCTCTATTTAATCCATTTATAATAATTAACTTATTTTCAAAGAAAAATCCTGAAGTGTTTTGAAAACTAAAGCTTCAGCTTTATCTTCTTTAGAGATTTTTTCCTTTCTGTCCTTTAGTTGATTTGGGGTTAATTCCTTATTTATTGTGTAAACTGTTAAACTAGGTATGTGCTTTATTTTTTCAGAATCATTTAAATGATAATCACGTAATCCAGTTGAAATAACAATTGCTTTTTCGTTAATTTTCCATGCTTTTTTTGCATTTTTCTCTATAAAAACTAACCCAAGTAGCATATCAAGTAATAGCTCAATGTCTTCTAATACATGTTTAGCAAATTTTTCATGTGATGCATATTCAAATAGTCTTTTCTTAACTTCTTCAAGACTTTTTAAATTAATATTCATTGGCCCACCCCAAGCATCCTCACTGATAAAGCCAATTTTTTTACCATCCATATAAACTGTAGCCTGACGTAGTGGTTGACCATCGTGACCTTTAAAATTCTTATACGTTTTAATTTCAACTCCGTTGATACTTGCCATGAAAAATTCCTCCTTCGATTCATTAGTCTTTTAGATTTTTAATTTTCGCCTTTGCATTACGCAAAGGTGTTCCAAAGGAATTATTTTCGCCCTTTGACATGAAGCATGGAACATCAGCATAGGCAATATGACAAGGGTTTTAGAGTGAAAATTTTTATTTCCGAAATTTCTTTAATCGGAATAAAAAATTTCACTCCCCTTGTCATGTTGACTCATTCACTTAGTTCCAAACAGGGATAAACCGAAGGGGAAACTTTGCCCTGTTTGGAGCTTAGTGAATTTGCTGTATGTTATCGTGCGTAGTGCAAAGGCGAAAATATATAAATAAAAACAGTAAGCGTTAGCTTACTTTCCGCTTTAAATCTTTAAGCATTTAAGGTTTTTGGGTGTTAGGTTTTGCGGTTCGGCCAGTATGTACCGATAGGTAAACTCAGGAGGAACTTACAGAGAGTAGCGCTAGCGTACTCTGTGTAGTTATCCCTGTGTTTAATGCTGTGAGCGACACGTATCTCCTTGTTAGCTTCTGGATGCCTGTGAAGGCTTTCAGAAGGTTATAAGGAGTAAGTGCTACCGCCCAAATGAGAAGGTTTTGAGGACTTTTAATATGTTTCTTTCGATTAAATGTAGGGAATTGAAATCTATACGTTGAACTACTAAAAATGGAGGTGTTATTTTTGGAAAAGGATAATACAGTTATTAATATAAAATATAAACAAATGGATAAAGATCCTGAAATAAAAAAAGTAATTAATGGAATGGAGCGTTTTATTTTAGGGGATCGAGCTGTTGGATTAATGGAACATTTAGGTTTAACTCCAGGGAGAATCCAAAAAACTTTAGATGAACAATTTGAAAAAGAATTTGACGAGTTGATAGAAAAACATAAAACTTATATTTTTGAAGAATCACGAAAACGTTCTATTGATATGCTTCAAAAATGGACGAATGAAATGAACAATCCAAACGGAAAAATCACAAAAGAAGAATTGATGAAAAAAATGGGGGAAGAACAGCAAAAAGCGGAAATACAAGTTATAAAAGAATTATTAGAAAAACATTTATAAATAATGAATATTGAATAAATTTGTGTGCTTACAGGTTTAATAATGTTATAATCACATTATCTTCTTTACTTTATTTAATATATCTGTTTTATATTTCCTTCCGTTGAACCCTTAACCTTAATTTAAGGGTTATTTTTTATTATTACCATTTATCAGGAACATAGTTATTACTCATTGCATTGGATTGAAAAAAATAATATACTCTAATTGCACATAAGGTTATTATTGTTTGATGTATCCTTTGTAGTTTTCTTCTAAAGTACGGGAATAAAAGAAGAAACATAAGAGCTTATCATTGTAGGAGATGGTAAGCTTTTTTGCTATAAAATTCTATTTTATTATATAAAAATTAAACAACTACACTTTTATTGTTTTAATAGAATGTTTTTTTATAAATTGGTTATACTTAACTTGTATTCATACAAATAAGGGGGGAAGATCATGCAAAAAGAAACCGCATTGGGAAGAACAGAATATGAAGCTCTATCAAACTTAGATGCTATAATGATGCGAAAACATCCAGATGAACCTTTTGCTAGACAGTTTGCAAAAGTTTATCCATATGGTGATGAAAACAGTGAGTTCAAATTCATAGCTGAATATGTATTTTGATTTTTTCATTTTGATACAAAGTAGCAAAATGAAAAAAGTTTTAGATGGTTCGATGCCATCTAAAACTTTAATATAGAAATAAACAAAGAAAAGGAGTCTTTACTCCTTTTCTTTGTTTATTTCCTTTTCTATTATGTGTGTAAAATCTCTCTTAATCTCATTTGGCTGTAATGTTTTTAAACATTCAATACATTCATCTAACTCTATGTCATACCATGATCCAAATGCAATTTGATCACCTGTAATTGTACTTTTTTTAAAATTTACAACTATAGATGTTTCTTTTTCTGTAAATGCTGGTCTTACAATGAAATTATATCTATCGAAATCATACTCCTTATCATCGTATATGCCTTTTATCTGTTCACTAGATTCAAATTTAATCATGTTTAATTTCCCCTCACTTTTGTTAATTTTTTATCCTTTTTTAAAACTGTATATAAAAAGAAAAGGAGCTTTCACTCCTTTTCAGCGTTTAGATTCTTCGTTCATCTTTCATTGAGTAGAAATCAGTGGTGTGATTTACTATAAGTGAATCCAAAACTTCGATACCTAGTATCTTACCAGCTTCAACTAATTTCTTCGAAACTTCAATATCTTCCCTTGAAGGGTAAATATTCCCAGTTGGATGCTGGTGTGCCACGATGATTGATGCGCTATTATTTAAGATAGCGGATTTAAATACTTCACGAGCATGTACTACAGTATAATTTAATGCTCCAACATGACAACGATGTACAGCAACAACTTGATTTTTCGTGTTCAAACACATTACTAAAAATATTTCGCGGTCATCTTCACCAATAAGTTTTGAAGCAAGGTGTCGAGCATCACTAGGTGAATGAATTACAAATCTTCCATCCTCTAATTCTGTAATAACTTGTTTAATTCTTACGATTTCAAATATCTTTTCCATAGCTTAACAGCCCCTTTCATAGTTCGGAATGGAAGCAATTTTTGTGAAAAGAGTTGTCATTGCGCGGAACAGCGTGAAGCGTACAACGTATCAAGAAAAGGTTAGGGATTCTTATGAAGCTCAATGATTTAGTGGCTGTTGCGAATGCAGTTAATGAGCTTACAGCCACTTAACCTACTTAGCTTCATTAGAAGCCTTTTTCTTTTTGCAGACAATTGATAACTCTCATGAACAAAAATTATAATTAGGAGAACAAAGGAAGGAAGACGTACACTACAACCCTGTTTTTGGTTGTCTGGTTGCTTCCGAAGGAAAGAAGACAACCGATTCCTAGTGTCACGAAAGTTCACTAGGAATCAAAGAGAAGCGTTTTTCATTTAGTTTATTTCGATAAAGAAATAAACTAATCAAAACGCTTATTATTTCATTGTGAAACTATGAAATAATCGTATTTATAGGGGTTCGATGCCCCTATAAATACGTGTATTCATTAACTAAAGTAAAAAAGGATAACTTGTTATTAACAAGCTATCCTTTTTATTTAAATATTGATTGTCATACAAATTGATTTATTTTGTTTAAGTAGATTCACAACTTTTTGATAACTCATTTTTTTCCCATCTGGTCGGAATCCCACTTTATAACATGCTCTTAACACTTTCAGTTCCCTTACTTCGATTACATAAGGATTACGTTTGACATTACGATTGAGCAATTGAATCATTTCTTTTTCTGTTCCTTGTAATTTCAAAATACCATACACTATAAATTCTTTATTCAAACCATATTGGAATAAATCTCTATTTGTTTTTTCAGTTTTATAAAGTACAAACCTAATATCAATGTTATTTGACTTCCCTATTCTTGTCTTTGATTTCATTTAATTACGTTCCTCTCATATATAGTATTAACAAAAAAGAGATAGCTTGTTTTTCAAGCTATCTCCTGTACTTAAATATTGATTGTCATGCAAATTGAACCTTTTTTCTTCAAAAATTCTACAGTTTGTTGATATGACATTTGCTCTCCGTATGGACGAAAACCTACTTTGTAACATGCTCTCATTTCTGTTAAATTCCAAACTTGATTAACAAATGGCTTTTTACCAACATGTTGATTAAGTAACTGGATCATTTCTTTTTCTGTTCCTCTAAAATTAGAGATGCCATATACTTCAACCTCTTCATCTCTATCCATAGGCCAATACTTAGTTAAATTGTATTCAAGATTTGCTGTTATTTTCATATTGAATTCTCCCCTTTCATTGTTTGAAATGGAAGCAATTTTTGTGAAAAGAGTTGTCATTGCGCGGAACAACGTGAAGCGTACAACGTATCAAGAAAAGATTAGGGATTCTTATGAAGCTCAATGATTTAGGGGGTGTTGCGAATGCAGTTAATGAGCTTACAGCCACTTAACCTACTTAGCTTCATTAGAAGCCTTTTTCTTTTTGCAGACAATTGATAGCTCTCATGAACAAAAATTATAATTAGGAGAACAAAGGAAGGAAGACGTACACTACAACCCTGTTTTTGGTTGTCTGGTTGCTTCCGAAGGAAAGAAGACAACCGATTCCTAGTGTTACGAAAGTTCACTAGGAATTAAAGAGAAGCGTTTTTCATTTAGTTTATTTCGATGAAGAAATAAACTAATCAAAACGCTTATTATTTCATTGTGAAACTATGAAATAATCATATTTACAGGGGTTCGATGCCACTGTAAATATGATTATTAAATTTTCAAATCAAAAGTAAGCATTAGCTTACTTACCATAAAAAAGAATAAAAGGATTGCTCCTTTTATTCTTTCTTGGATTGTATAAATCCATCTACAGCAACTTTCCTCATTTTATTTTTAAAAGGAGAATTCAATAAATCTTGAATTGACTCTGAAACATGCCATAGTTCTTGAAATTGAGCTACAAATCCAATAAGCTCTTTTTTGTAATACACTTTATAACAATTACCTGTTGCTCCATGTATTTTACTGTCCTCTTTAATGAATGTAACAAAATAAAAATTTGTAAAAACACCTGTACTAAGGAAACTCAATGCGATTTCTCGTTTTTCTTTTACCTTTTCATCTACTAAAAATTCAGGTTGCTTATTAAAATATCTAACAATTATTCTGGCATCTTTTTTTGTTCTAATCTCCATATCCATAATATTTTTTAGTTCATTAACTTTTTCCATAGCTTAACAGCCCCTTTCATTGTTTGAAATGGAAGCAATTTTTGTGAAAAGAGTTGTCATTGCGCGGAACAGCGTGAAGCGTACAACGTATCAAGAAAAGGTTAGGGATTCTTATGAAGCTCAATGATTTAGTGGCTGTTGCGAATGCAGTTAATGAGCTTACAGCCACTTAACCTACTTAGCTTCATTAGAAGCCTTTTTCTTTTTGCAGACAATTGATAACTCTCATGAACAAAAATTATAATTAGGAGAACAAAGGAAGGAAGACGTACACTACAACCCTGTTTTTGGTTGTCTGGTTGCTTCCGAAGGAGGAAAGACAATTGATCCCCA
>NZ_JAKUEU010000139.1:0-7024 GCF_022663075.1 Bacillus cereus group sp. BfR-BA-01441 | reverse complement strand
TGTTTATAGATTTGAGTCTTGGAACAAAGCTTTAAAAAAAGCTGGTTTGTCTGTTAACAGAGAACGTTCTTATACTCATATCCCTAATGAACAACTTATTTCTATCGTAAAGAACTGGATTGAAGAAAACAACAAAATACCTAATCGGAAAGAATGGGATGAATTAGATGATGTTCCTAGCCCTGAAACATATAGGGTGCGTTTTAATAAAACTTGGTCTGAATTTTTAGAAATGATCGGCTATGGAAAAGCTAAAAAAAACCATTACAGATTTAAGAATGCTAACATTTCTAATGAAATTATCTTTAATATGTTCAAAAAAGACATTAAAAAAATATTAGAGATAACACATGGAGCAATTACAACTGAATTATACAATGAGTATAAAGATCCTGATTCTCTTTCATCTAGCGGTTTAATATCTCGATTTAATAAAACTTGGTCTGAATTACTATTGTTAGCAAATTGCCCTAAAATTCGAATTTATAAGTACCCATTTTCCAAAGAAGAGTTAATTGAATTTATTCGTGAAATTGCTACTAAATTAGAAAGAACACCATCTTTAAATGATCTAGAGAATGAAGGTTTACCAGAGAGTCAAATATATAATTCATTTAATACTTATCAAGAAATATTAAATGAAGCGCAACTCGATATAGTTTATTCAAAAATTGATGATGTGAAAGAAACAAAAGAAGAACTTTTACAATTGTATATTGATTTTTGCAAAAAAATAGGTAAAGTAGCTAGTGCAAAAGATTTAGATCAAAGTAATGAAATATATAATGCCCATATTTTTTCAATCCGTTTTAATGGATTAAACAATTTAAGAAAATTAGCTAATTTGCCAACTCGTGTAAGGTCACACCCTAAATACTCAAAAAGCGAATTAGAAACTAAATTGGTTACATTATATAAAGAGAATGGTGGTAGAGTTACAATAAAAGAATTACGTAAACAAGGTTTAGTTTCAACAACCATTATGCGATATTTTGAAACAACTAGCATGAATAATGTCTGGGAGCATATAGAAAAAATAGTACTACCACAACAAGATTCTCAATAAAAAAACCTGTAGTTAATTACAGGTTTTTTTCAATTAGATAGTAAAGGGACTCCTATCATAAATATTAAATTGAAATTTAAATGAACTAAATACCCAACATGCATATTTCTATATTTCAAAAAGGAAATTAAGTGGGTGATTGAAGGTAGGCCAACTATAAATAAACATTGTAACCAATTATAATCATAAGTTGAAATATGAAGCATCCCAAATGATCCACTAGATAATAGGAGGGAGATAACTAAATGAACATATGATGTACGAAAAATATTACCAACTAATTTATACCACATTAACAATAATCCAATGTACAGTATATTTTCGGATAATATTTGAATAACTACTTGTGGAATCCTCTTGATTATAGACAAATAACCCTTTGATGTTATTGGGTGATTAACTAGTTCAATAGAAATAATCCTTTCCAGAAAGATGTAACTAAAACAAGCTATTAAAAATGATATTCCTACAAATACAAATGTATTCATATATGCTTTAAGAGTGACTTTCTTAAATAGTTTTTTTCTATCCTTTCTAAAAACATATAAGAATGGAATACTAGTACAGAATAACCATATACAAGAAGCCACTATTTCACTTTTAAATACATTAACAATTTTATAGAAATTATATATAACAACAAGATTAAGAATAACTAATATTAATAGATAATATGTTTTTTTATCCTTCACCAATTCTTGTAAGTATTCGTTTTCTAAATTAAACTCTAAATATCCTTTAATCTCTTTATCTTTTAAAATCTTCATTTTTAAACCTTCTCATATTAAAAAAGAAAATTTTTGTTCCTTTAAATAAGAATTGCATAAAGATATAAAATAAAACCCCTAAAAAAATGATTACTGTCCCTACAATTTCACCAGTTGCATGTAGCATTATTTACTACCTTTTGATAATAAGTCTTTTATAGAATCTTTATCAGAAATAAAATCTTCTAAGTTTTGAGTAGCTAAATTTGTTTCCCTTTTCATCTTTGTTGCTATTCTTTTAATCTTTTCCACGTTACTCATTCCTAATACAGCAATTTTTCGATGATTTAAAACAATCTTTTCTCCTTTTTGAAGTTTAATCCATTTTCTAACAGGAAACTTTTTCATTATTTATCTTCCTTTCCAGTTTATTATTCTAATAATTTACAAGCCAAATTGAACCCAAAACAATGACAACTAATATAGCATCCATTAAAGATATTGAAGCTTTCCCATTCACTGTAGTTCCTAAAATTGGAGTATAAAATGAATTTGTTTTAGATCCATGTAATTTAATTTTTTCTTCTTGTATATTTAAAATTAATTCAATAAACTTTTTACAGTCTTTAAGGGACATAATTTGAATCTTTTCTATATCATTAATAAATTCTTCATTAGTGGTTACAGGTAGTGGATATTTTCTGTTCTCTAACAATTCATATTTATATTTTTCATAACTTAATTGAAATTCATTTAGAATTTCATCTTTCTTATGTTCGGAAAGTGGTTTTGTATAAACATTTTCTAACTCACGTAATGCAAAGGATAATTCCATTTTTGTACCATATAGTTCTCTTGCAACTTTTCTTTTATGCATATGATTTTTTAAAATCGATTTAAATTTCATATTCTTTCACACCTTCCATTTAAGATAAGTTATTCTCTTTATTAATACTCTAAAATTTGATATTCAACTTTTTTAAAAGGTATAATTATTTCATTAGTCTTGTCTCTTTTTTTTAGCAAGGTGTTAAACAGCATTTGAAAAGGGATATTCTTTTTATAACTATCAATTATGTTTTTCTTATTATTATGAAAATCATGAATAATGCTTTGTGTTTTAGATTCATAGTAAACTTCCCCTACACCTTGTTCTTTAACAATTTGTTTAGCATCTATGTAATCTTTAGCTATTAATGATGCCACTTCAATTTCCAAAACAAAATTTTCAAAGCTAAAAATACCCATCACTTTAAATCCATTCATTGCATATCACCACTTTTATATACATTCAACGCACCTTCAATATATAGCCTTTTAAAAAAGAAGCTAGTTCATTTTAAGAACTAGCTATTTATTTTATAATTCACGTTCCTCTTCTACTTCATCATGTTTTATATTTTTTTCATTTGGTTCATTTTCAGGATATTTGATTTGATTATTTTCTTTATTAATAAAAGCTTCCATGATCTCCATTTCTTTTTCTAATGTAGGTTTCATAAATTGCACAAATCCATCTACATCTTGTTTAGCCAATAAATTTACATAAAGCCCTTTTTCCTTAACATCAATCACTAAAGGAGGGAGGTTATTTTCTAATAAACTGTAATTCATTAACATTCTACCGGTTCTACCATTCCCATCACTAAAAGGATGAATTCTTTCAAATTGAATATGTTGTTCAGCAATAGCGTATAATTTTTCATCAACTGTCTTAGCGTTTTCTAATCTGAAATTCAAATTATCAACCCACTGTTGCATAGCATGAGGTACTTGTGCTGGTGGTGTTGTTTGAAAATCAGCTCCTAAAATGCGGTTTGTTGATGTTTTAAACTGTCCCTTATCATATTGAAGTCTGTCAGTTAACCTTTCATGAATATCTTTTACCTTCCCTACAGTTAATTCTTCCTTATTAGCAACATTTTTCAAAACATAATCATAAGCTCCGCGGTGGTTATCAATTTCAAAAAATTCTCGTTTGCTTGTATTACTTGGAATAGTATCATGAAGTATTATTGTAACAGTATCAGCTAAACTGATTGTATTTCCCTCAATAGCACTTGAATTATAGGCTAATCTTACTAAAACATCATTTATATATTCGTTTGAAAACTTGGCTTCATTTTGATTCGTTTTTAGATTTTTAATAACATCTTTAGATTCCAAAAGATTCACTCCGTTTCTCAATATTACTTTTCATTATGAAAGCATAGTTACTTATATTATATTTACCCTCTTCTAAAAATACAGGTTCAGTTTTCATTTTTTTGAATTTAAATTTGGCAAAGCCTTTTGATACGTTCAAAACCTATTTACCTTATTTTTCATATTATCCCCTCTTAATTCTAATTTTATTATTTCTTACCACATTATAACACACTATACATTGAATGTATAGTAAATATACATTGAAAATACAAACCGTCCTTCATTATTAAAGGACGGTTTTTTAAGTATTATTTAACTTTTAAATTTTTTTCAAATGCTTCTTGTGTACTTTTTTCAAATGCTTCCCAACTATCCATATCACATTGTTCCCAATATTTACGCTTTATAATTTCTTGTTTACATTCATCTTCTGTCCAATTTTTAATATCATCCCACTGATAACGAAAATAAACTAAAGTATCTTTATTCGGCCCAATTTGCCAGATCCATTTCATAGATAATAATTCAGAACCCAGTGTATCTTTACTTACTTCACTTGGAAACGAACGTTGTGTGTCTTCCCATTTAATACCTTCACTTGTATGTTCAATGGCTACTCCATTTTCATTTACCCATCTATCACCAATTTCAGTAGTATCTAACATTTCTTTTGTACTAACAAGTGATGGATTTACACCAAATGCATAGCATTCAAAATAAACTATCTCTTTATTTCGTTCAATTGCTTCTTTTTTTATTCCTTCAAGTAATACACTAAAAGGAATATCTTTATAATCTTCATCTGTATAAATAGGCGCTCCCATAAGTGTTTCATGTTTATGATTTTTTCTAGGGCTGAAAATTTGGCATTTAATATCAGGTATGTGATTTAACACTATTTTTCGTTTATCTAATTCATGAATAATATGACCAGTTTGTGCTTCAAAATAAACCTCTCCATAAGCACCACCAGACATTTTAGCTAATTCCATAGCTTCTGATTTATTAACTGTTTTTACTGTGAATGCATAACTATCTAGTATGTATTCATCATTACCAAAGCACCCATAAACATCAAAACTTTTCATTTTATTTTCTCCCATTTTATCCTCTCCCACTTATTATTATTTACATACTCATTATACCACAATACACATTGAATGTATATTCAATATATAAACAAACAGTAAAAAACCATTCTTCATTATAAAAAGAACGGTTTCCTTAACAAATTAAAATTATTAAACAGCTTGTTTAACAATAAAATCCATATAATCAACAGCGAATTGTAATACAGCTTCTTTTGAACTTGTATCAATCTTTTTATTTGGGAAATGCTCACCATAATTAGCGCTAGACACTTCGCGGAATTTAGAAGGTATTCTCTTATGATCAACATTTAGATTAAATCCATAAGAATCCCCAAAACATAAAAGTTCAATTTCCCCTTCAAAAATAGTACCCAATGGTTCTGATTCACTCACTTTATGATGCTTTCTTATTCTATAATTTTCTACTTTGTACAAAACATCTACTTTTTTATCATATACAATTTCTTTAAGGCATTCCATAAACATATCGACTCCTTCAAAATAAATTGAATGAATATTATTACAATTAATATTTTATCAAATGTATATTGAATATACAATTATTCCCACAAAAAAAGAAAACCAACAACGGTTTTCTTTTTCACATCTAACATACTTCATTTAAATTCACTTCTTCATTAGTCTTGCTTATGAAACTATCTTTATTTAAAACATCTTCATCCTTAACATCAGGTATATGATATTTGCAAAAAATTTCTATATCTCTTTCTTTACAATACTTACGTACAATATTTTGAACTTTTTCATCTAATAATTGGTTATCATATCCTAATGCTTGAACAAGCTTTGCGGAGACTCCATAGTGATTTCTAAACTCTAAACAAGCTACAATTTCCCCTGTATGATCCGTACAATAAACAATTACACAATACTTAGATTTAACACTTGAATAGTACCCATCAACACAATTCTTCAATTTGTGTGATACCATGAATAATTCTACATCGCTTCGAGGTAATTGAAAATTAACATTTTCTATTTCACATTCAAAATAATCTATAGTTCCATCTGTGTAATTGATAGGTTCTAAATCGTTATGTGGATATTTTTTTCTTATTTCTAAATTTAATAAAATCAAATCATCATGAACCCTGTAAATTGTTTTCTCTCCTCTTAAAATTTTCAAAAGCTCCCTTTTAAATTCAGGAAATTCTTTATAGTTACTTATTTTATCAATCAACAACCAAGTATCTTTGATGGTATGCTCATGATCCAAAGAATAAAAGGCTTTCTCTATATCATTTGTTTTAATTAATCCTTTATATATTTGTTCAAAAAATCGATTTTCTAACTTAAATTTCTTATAAAAATTAAACAATCTTTTTCTATAGTTATATTTTCTATGAATAGGATTAAACAAATAAAAATCGTCTCTATTAATTTGAAAATTAGATGGATCGAATGTCATATAATATTCGCTCTTATGATCATTATCAGAAATCCATTTAATTTTTTCTAATAAAGCCATTCTATTTCCTACATTGGGAATATACCTTCGGATGTTTAAATAATGAATCATTAATTTAGAATTTAGAGTAAGCATTTTACTAATTTCTTTTTTCGATGGCGGGTACTTACTAATTATCTCAACAAGTTCTTTCATACCATTACTTTTTTCTAAATCGTTTAATGTTTTTCTAGAAGCTACTCTAACATAATAACTAAAATCTATATCTTGGTATTTAGGAAAGTTGTGTAAAAATGGATACTTTAAAAGTAATATCGCATCAATCAAATTCAGTTTATTTTTGTCAGCATATTCAGGTAGTAAACTAAATATTTGTTCAAGAAAAATTTTTGAATGAACGGGAACTTCTTTATTATTTTCAGCTTCTTGAATACTTCCATATGTTGTTGACAAAAATTTATCAAATAGTGAACCTGATTCTTTTTTACCTAAACTAATAGGTATAATATTTTTTGTTTTTCCCTTTCTTGTATATTCAATATAATACAACTGTTTTTTTTGTATATTGTAGCTTATACTTTCG
>NZ_JAKUEU010000138.1:0-7126 GCF_022663075.1 Bacillus cereus group sp. BfR-BA-01441 | reverse complement strand
GATAACCATCCACCGAAATCTTCAGGTAAGTTATATTTGTATGTGGTAGCACCTATTGCGACAAAACAAAAAATAAAGGTATTACTCATTTTTTCTTTTAATTTTTCTTTTAATTGTTCTTTATTATTAATATCCGTTTCATAGACACCAGTTAGAATAGATTTAATAAAAACGAATATCATATAACAAATTATAATGGCTAATGAAGCAGCCCATTCTAAAAATGGACGGTGTAGATATGCTCCTCTTATTATAAAATCAACAAAAGCTATAAATAGGACAATAATTCCAGATTGAGCCCAAATTTTCATTTCGATTTGTTGAATTCTTTCATCTGGGTGTGTACTGAGTGAAAACCATTTTTTTAGTTTTTCCATTTTAAAATTCCTCCAAAAATAATTTATCTAAACTTTTATCTAGTGTTTTAGCTGTATGAATGCAAAGTTTTAAAGAAGGGTTATATTTATTACTTTCAATAAAACTAGTGGTTTGTCGTGTAACGTTTACAATATCGGCCAACTCTTGTTGGGTCAGACCTTTTCAACCCTTGCAATCTTCACTTTACTTACAGATATTAAATACACCTCACTTGTAAAGATAACTTAATAAAATAAATCTCATATTCTATATATTAAATTATTAACAACATAAATGCAATATATATTTTACATTAAGTCATGTATAGATTGCTAAATTCTGTGTTTTTGTATCTAAAACTATCCTAGAAATATAAAATAGGCAATTCTTTCTGTAGAATCATAAGAAAGGATAACGCCTTTTTCACTTTATGGATGGTGTAAAACCTTAGCTTATATAGCTGTTTAATGATTATCTCTGTTACCTATAATCTTCATTATTGGCAGGAAAATAATATCAAAAAAGGACAAACCTCATAATAACAGGGCTTGTCCTTTTTCTAATTTTAGGTGAGTCTTATATTATCTAAATGTGCGTAACCATATGGCTCCTTTGTCTACTCGATAGGAAGATTTACTTCTTTCTTTCCATATACTCTAACAAATCATCCAATACTTCTTGTTGATTCTGCCATAGTTCAGGCAAGTTGTCTAAGGGGAAAAATTTTAGCTGTAAGCTTTCTTCGTTATCCGTATGTAATGTTCCTTGAAAATCTCTACAAATATAAGTCAATTTCACTAAGGCAACTTGATCACCGTTAGATAGCGTTCTTTCGTATTTTTTTCCAGAATACACATTAAAGAATTCAAGATGTCCTAATTTCAAACCAGTTTCTTCAAACACTTCTCTCCTTGCTGTATCTTCCACTGTCTCGCCAAACTCCATAAATCCGCCAGGGTGTCCCCACCTTCCATTATCAGATCGTAATTGTAGAAGCACTTCATTCTTTTCATTCAATACAAAACAACCTGCGACCACCATAATCACTTTTTCATGTCCAACCATATTTCTTAAATAACTTATATAATCCATGTTTTTCAGCTCCTTCACTATAAGTCTACATATCTTCTTTTCATCAATATCCTCCAACAATGACAATTGATTCATACAGTACGGTTCCCATGTTTTCATCATATTAAAATTCACTTAATTTATTTATTAGGTTTCCAAATAATTGTTGGCCACTTATTGGTAGAAATATTAAAATATATTTTGCAGATCCTAATACACTTTTAAAATATAATTTATTTGACTCTAATTTACTAACTGATTAGAGTTATTGCAAATCAAAATAATAAAACCGCATCTCCAATGTATTAGATAACTATCTAATACATTGAAGGTGCGGTTCACTTAGGTCATTAATGTTTCAGCTATTCTCTTTATTTGAAAATTACATCTACCATACTAATTTAATATTATATTCTTGAAGCCAACTATTAACTTGAAGTAAATAATCTATTATACCTCGTGCATCATTACCTGAAATTACTTCGTCTTTTCCTTCTGCAATTGCACGAACTCTTTCTACATTAATTAATGGCAAAATAGGTGATTCAGGATTGTTCAACACATGTAACATCCAATCACTAATACCTTGTAGATAAGAGGCATCCTTAGTGCTTGGATATGCACTTTTTTTGCGATAACGTACATCCTCTGGAAGTACATTTTCAAAAGCTCGACGTAAAATACCTTTTTCAATATTGTCTATGCTTTTCATTTCGAATGGGACATTCCATAGATATTCTACAAGCCGGTAATCGCAAAATGGAACTCGTACTTCAAAGCCATTCATCATACTTGTGCGATCTTTTCGTTCTAGCATAAATGGCAAGAAACGTGTAATAAACATGTAAGACATTTGACGTTGCTTCATTTGCAGATCACTTTCACCTTCTAAAAAGGGAACCTCAGCAACCGCATCTTCAAATTTTTGTTTTTGATATTTTTCAGGGCTAATCTTCGCTTTAAAATCCTCTGATAAAATTTCTGTACTATACCATAAATTAACACTCCAAGGGAATATCTCTGCATCTAGAAACTTCTCTTGATGGAACCATGGATATCCTGAGAATACTTCATCTGCGGATTCGCCTGAAAGGGCAACTGTTGCGTCTTTCTTCATTTCCTTAAATAGCAAATAAAGAGACGTTTCTAGTTCTCCAACTCCAGGTAGATCACGCGCTCGCATTGGAGTTAATAAATACTCTATTAAACTATCTGATCCTAACTCTATAGAATGATGCTTTGTTCCTACATATTCAGCCACACGTTTCACCCAAGGTTCATCACGATCAAAACGAAGGAAGTCTTGCTCAAAGTCTTTTTCATCATTGATGAAATTCAGGGAATATGTATGAAGACGTTCCCCTTTATTCCCAAATTCGTTTCCTGCTAAACCTGTTAAACCACTGGAATCTAAACCTCCGGAAAGCATAGATACCACTGGTTTATCAGCAATTAACTGACGTTTAACCGTATCTTGTAAAATGGAGCGGATTGTCTCGACTGTTGTATCAATATCATCTACATGTTTTTTACTTTCAAGTTTCCAATACTGTGTCGTAGTCGAGCCATTAGAGGTAAACGTCATATAATGGCCAGCACGCACTTCATGTATATTCTTGAAAATAGCATGACCAGGAGTACGTGTTGGTCCAAGACAAAATATTTCAGAAAGTCCTTCTTTATCTACCTCAGCAACTACAAGTGGATGCGAAAGTAAAACTTTTAACTCTGAACCAAAGAGAATTGCGCTTCCCCTTTGAGCGAAAAATAAAGGCTTCACGCCTAGATGGTCACGACCGAGCATCAATTTCCCAAATCTTTCATCCCAAATACCAAAAGCAAAAATCCCATTTAAGTGTTGAACACAATCTTCTTGCCATTCTAAGTAAGCGTGTAGTAATACCTCTGTATCCGACTTGGTCTGAAATTTATGACCTTTCTCCTCAAGTTCTTTACGTAATTCTTGATAGTTATAAATTTCTCCATTGAACGTAAGGCCAATCGTATCATTTCCATCTTTATACAGCATAGGTTGAAGGCCACCTTCAGGATCAATGACGATGAGACGTCGATGACCTAATGCCGCTCGTTTTGAAAACCAATGCCCCTCTGCATCAGGTCCTCGGTGAATGATAGCATCTGTCATTTTTTTTAACGTTTCTTGTTCATTAGACAGGTCTTTAGACCAGTCTATCCACCCTGCAATTCCACACATAGTGTCTACCTTCTCTCAAATAGTATAGGAACCGACTAAAATCGAATATCAGTCGGTTTTCCGTAAAAAAATCCGACTAAAAACATCTTTTAGTCATGTTTATATAATAAAATGAATTGAATAAAAAATCAAATAATTCAATCAAGGAATAAATCACTGTCCCCTTTCACTTGAATTCTCATCGTCCGATTAAAAAATTATTACCTCAAACTTTAAACTTTATTCCTCGGTTATAAAGTTGCATTCTATTATAGTTATATACTAGAATGCAGAATGGTGTATGTTATTCTATAAGAAGCAAATAGAGGACTTTCTATTAGGATTTACAAAATTACAAATGAACTAATACAGAATGTAAAGACAGAAAACTTCGCTAAATATTTCAAGGATAGGGTGTAGACAATGATCAAATTAGAAAAAGAAAATAAAAAAATGAAAATCATTCAATCTGCCACAATACTGTTCTCTACGCGTGGTGTCCGTAACACAACGGTTGATGAAATTGCAAAGACAGCTAAAGTTGGTAAAGGTACTATTTATTATTACTATACAGATAAAACTCAAATATTATGCGACTGCTATATGCGTCATATTCAGCTTAAACGCTCACAATTATTTAATTTATATAAAGAAGAAAAAGATGTTTTACTTCGAATACAAAAAATTCTTCATTATATCAGCCTAGAATATCATCAAGATCCGTTTGTTTCTACACTCTTTCAAGAATATAAAGAGCACCATTCACCTGAAATTACAACTTGTTTTAAACAATCTGAAGAAGAAGCAATTAACATGATAAGTAATTTACTCGAAAAAGGTTATCAGCAAGGAGCTTTGCATAAGGTACCATTACCACTTACAGCTTTTATGTTAGTACGAATGATTTTTAACTACGAACAGGATTATATAAAAGATGATAAAAGTGATACAGAATTTCTGCAGTTGCTAAAACATATGCTTCTTAAAAACTAGTTTTAACCACATACCAAAAATAAGTGTGGTTAAAATATATGAAGAAGTACATGAATAATAACGTTTTTTATGAGCTCTTTTCATTCTAGACAAACATGCGAAATATCGAAAGCTTATGTAGGAATGACTGATCAAATCCCAATCCAGATGATTGTTCATCAACTAACAAATGAACAACTACGATTACAAGACCAAACTATAAGGGAAAAAAGAATGAAATAAAGTATTCTGCTCGTAGTAAAGACTTAGCAATATTAATGTATATATGACAAATACCAATCATGTACTTATGCCGATGGGAAAAGTACATGATTGGCATTCTTTTCGTTGACCAATCGAATTTTTATTTAAAACATTGTAAGCATCTTTCTATTTTCAGCATTGCAAAAAGATAAAACAAATATGTCTCCCGCTATACTTAATCAATTCGCTACTACTTTTCCTGTTGCCGGAGGATGTAGTTAGATAACTGGTGTGAAAACACCCTATTTAGAAATTTAACAAAAAACCGTGATCAGTTTTTTTGAAGATTAGATTCTTTCTTATACCACTTGGCTTGCATATTAAATAGTTCTGTATATTCACCATTTAAGTTTAATAATTGAGAGTGTGTACCCTTTTCAACAAGTTTGCCATCCTTTAGTACCAAGATAAGGTCGGCGTTTACACAACTTCCCAAGCGATGTGTTACAAAAATTGCAGTTTTCCCTTCAGATATTTCATAAAATTTATCAATAATTTTCGCCTCACTTATTGGGTCTAAAGCTGCTGTTGGCTCGTCAAGTATAATAATTTCACTATCTTTATACATAGCCCTACTTAAAGCTATCTTTTGCCACTCTCCACCTGATAGATCTTTTCCATTTAAAGTTGGCCCTATTAAGTTTTCGTATCCCATATTATATTTCTCTAATATTGTATTGGCATCTGATAAATGAGTAACTTCATTCAATTTACTATAGTCCGCATCTTTTATACTATTAGTAAAACAAATGTTTTCTAAGAAAGACATTTCGTACTTACAAAAATCTTGAAATATTGCACTGACTGTTTTTTGCCTTACCTCATTTGTAACTGGCATATTATTATATAATACTTGGCCAGTTGAAACATTATATAAGCCTGTCAAACATTTAATTAAAGTACTTTTCCCAGCACCATTTCTACCAACGATAGCTACTTTACTCCCAGGTTTGATTTCAAAAGAAATATCATTAATGACAAGGTAATCTTGATTTGGATATTTAAATGAAATATTATGTACATCAATTTTAATATTTTTATAAAGTGTAGGATCGTAGTTTATTTTCACTTCATTATTTGAATCATTTAAATATCTCTTTTTGAATTCAAAAAATTCCGACACAAAAAGGGATTCTCTATATATTGAACCAATAGATGTTGATAATTGATTAGTAATACCAATAGAGGAAGATATCATTTGTAATAATGCTACAAATTGTCCAATATTAATTTTTTTATTGACCGTATAAAAGATTAAGATACCTATAAACACTGAGTTACAACAAATTTGAAAAAAAATTGTACCATACAACTTCTTATTTGTATTTTTTTCAAGTTCATATTTTTCATCTGCACATTCCCAATAAAGATTTTTCCACTTTGTAACAATATATCTTCCATGATTAAAAATTTTCATTTCCTTTGCAACTTCTTTACCTCTAAATAACCCTTCTATATACTCCAGTTTTCTTATCCTTAGAATTTGATCAAGAAATTGATTATAATTTTTCTTTGCTACATTTGTATTGACGATGGCTACTATTATTACAATTAATATCATACTTAAAGCAAGGCCCCAATGGATATACATCAATGCAACTAAAAAGCTAGTAATTGTTATGCTGGCTTGTATGGTTGAAAATATATTTCTAATAAGTTCACAACTTCTTTCTCCCATACTTGAAGTCGACTTTATTAATGTATTATAGTTTTCAGGATCATCAAAAAAAATTAATGATAGATCAATAGACTTTTCATAAATGTTATATTTAAAATAATATTCAACCTGCTGTAACATTCGATAACTAAAAATCTTTTCAAAGTGAAATAAGGTTTTCTCAAAAAACAAATATAGAAGTTGGATAGCTAGATATATGAAAGGTTGTATTGTTATCCAATTATTTTGTACATCACTAACTATTGAATTGATTAGATTTTGTGAAATATAAATGAGAACTAATGGGGAAATTCCTGAAAAAATTGTAAGTGCTACAGTTATAAATAAGTATAGAGGTGAAATTTTATGTATTGTTTTGATTACTTTCATTGATATAATAACTGTAATAAAAAATTTTTTGTATATTTCTTGAAACATTTTCGATTCACCCTTTATTTAGTTACTTTAGACTATAAAAATATACTCTAAATAAAAATTACTTCCCTATCAATAAAAATTGATAGGGAAGTATTTACTTAGCAACATCCAATATAATCATTTCTAGTCCCGGCTATTTTACCATCACATACAACTTGAATTTTTTCCCATTT
>NZ_JAKUEU010000137.1:0-7241 GCF_022663075.1 Bacillus cereus group sp. BfR-BA-01441 | reverse complement strand
AATATATCTATCAAAACTCACAATATATCAACGATTCGACAAGAAATATCGATTTACAGACAAAAATCGATATCCCTTCCTAAACCGTCATCTTCCAACTAGATAACGCTAACCAATTCTCCATTTCTTTATAATCAGGCATTATCTTCCCGACAAGACGCCAAAAAGATCGATCATGATTTAAATGAACCATATGACACATTTCATGAACAACTACATAGTCAATTACTCGCTGTGGTGCCATTGCTAGCTTCCAATTGAATGTTAGTTGTAAATTAGAATCGCAAGTACCCCAAGTACGACTACTATCTGTAATACGAATAGAACGTGGTTTTGTTTTGAAATTACTTTGATGCGCTTTAATACTCTTCTCTACTAAAGATTTACACTGCTTATAGTAAAATCGTTTTAAAGCTTGTTGTATTTTCTCATCCTTAAGCTCTTTCACATAAATATGTAACTTATCCCCTTCAAAAATCGCATTGTCTTGCTCAATGCTTGCATCTTGGGAAATCTGTATCGGATACGTATTCCCTAAATACAAAAAGCCCTCTCCTTGATCATAATCCTTTTCCTGTGGTCCACGCGCTCGCTCCGCCATTTCCTTACGTGTTGTCTGAATCCAATCCCACTTTTCCTCTAGCAACTGAACTAAGTATTCAACAGGTGTCCCTTTCGGAGCCTGCACTTCCACATTTCCATACGAATCCACAAAAAGACGCACGGACTTTTTCTTCTTATAAGTTATATGAAAATTAATTGTCTCACCTAAATATGTATGTACCATTTCATCACCTAGCATAGTATTTTTACAAATAAAAAAGAGTAGGATACGAACGTCCTACTCTACCTATTATATCATTTACTGCTTTAACGAACTCATTATCCTCTATACTTTACACCTAATCCCTTAATGAAATTCCTTGCGTATCTATCGCCACACTCTTTGTAATTTTTATGGCCTTTCTTTCTTAATAGAGCGCCTAACTCTCCTTTTGTTACCGTAACGCCTACGCTATCTAATATATCAAGTACATCCTCACTCGTTAAAGATAGTGCGATTTTCATTTTCTTTAGAAGAAGGTTATTGGCACTCTCCTTGCTCTGTACAGGTGCAGGCTGCCCTGGTTTCGGATCTTGCTTTCCTCTTTTTAAAGTAATAAATCCGTTTAAAAATGCCTCTAACATCATCATATCGCATGTTTTTACGTACTCATCTTCAGCTACCTCATCATTTTCAGCTTCATGCTGAGGAGCTCTCTTTATTTTTGTAAGCATATCAACTACGTCTTCTTTCGTTACTTCCATCCCGCCTAGTTTAAAGATTTCTACCATATCTATATCTTTTATATCTAAAGCGTATCGTACTCTTTTTAATATATCGTTGTTGCTCATTGCCATTGGGTTTCCTCCTGAAATGTTGATTATTTATTCAGCGGTTAAAGTTTATGCTATAACCTGCTTTAAATTATCATGTTTAATCTAACCTTTTAGTTATTGTCCGCTAAATTAATACTTTAACATTTTAAAGATATGTTTTATAGTCTTACCCGAACTTTTCTCTATCATTGTATCTACAGCGCTCTTACATGTTTTTTATATGCCTATAAAAAGATTTCTCTCTTAACATTAACTAAAAGAAAAAAAACAGTGTTTTGATTTCTCAAATACACTGTTCTTTTCCAGCTCTACGCTTATTTTCAACTCACTCATGTCATGCACTACATATGAAATGATTTAACTGCTTAAAAGTTAAACCGTCTCACTATCCTGAGCCACACCAACACTATCCTCAAACTTATCCAACAAAGCACGCACCTCATCAGTCGATTTCGTACTCATCAATTGATTTCTCAATTCAGCAGCTCCAGGGAAGCCTTTTACATAAATTTTGAAGAAGCGGTGAAGCCCTGTGATTGAGCGTGGCAGTACTTCTGCATATTGATCTTGAAGATCAAGTTGTAGTCTTAAAAGATCTAGGTGCTCTTTACTGCTATGCTCTCTTGGCTCTTTTTCAAAAGCAAATGGATTTTTGAAGATGCCTCGTCCGATCATTACGCCATCAATGCCGTATTTTTCAGCAAGTTCCAGCCCCATTTTATGATCAAGGATGTCTCCATTGATTGTTATTAACGTATTTGGTGCAATGCGGTCACGTAATTTTTTAATTTCCGGAATTAGTTCCCAGTGCGCATCTACTTGGCTCATTTCTTCTCTTGTACGTAAGTGAATAGAAAGGTTTGCAATATCTTGTTTGAAAATGTGCGTTAACCAATCTTCCCACTCGCTTAACTCTTTAAAGCCAAGTCTTGTTTTTACGCTGACAGGTAGTCCGCCCGCTTTTGCTGCTTGGATAAGTTCTGCTGCAACGTCTGGACGTAGAATAAGGCCACTCCCTTTTCCTCTTGATGCAACGTTCGGAACTGGGCAACCCATATTAATATCGATGCCTTTAAATCCTAGTTCTGCCATACCAATACTCATTTGACGGAAGTATTCGGGATTGTCTCCCCAAATATGTGCCACCATCGGCTGTTCGTCTTCTGTAAAAATTAAACGGCCACGTACACTTTTCATACCTTCTGGATGACAATAGCTATCCGAGTTTGTAAACTCTGTGAAGAATACGTCCGGACGACCTGCTTCACTTACTACGTGACGGAAAACAACGTCTGTCACATCTTCCATTGGTGCAAGTACGAAAAATGGTCGTGGTAATTCACGCCAAAAATTATCTATCATTTCAAATTCAAATCCTCTCACTATGAATACAATTTCAAAATCTCAATTTATAATTTGTGAAAATCAGCAATATTTATTTTAACTAAAATCGCTTATGAATGGTATTTTTGTAAACCAAAAAGCAGGTGGTATAGATTTCCCCTATATCAACTGCTTTCCTATTATACCAACTTAAGCCAAGCCACACACTCCACATGCGTCGTATGCGGGAACATATCAACAGGTTGTACTTCCTGTGTTTTATATCCGCCTTCTTCTAGTACTTTTAAATCACGTGCTAATGTTGCTGGGTTACACGATACGTATACGACGCGGTTTGGCTTCATGTCGATGAGTGTATTTAGTAATGCTTCGTCACAGCCTTTACGCGGTGGGTCTACGACCATTGTGTCGGCGATTACGCCTTCTTTGTACCATTTTGGAATGACTACTTCTGCTTCTCCTACGCCAAATTCAGCGTTTGTCATGTTGTTTAGTGCTGCGTTTCGGTTTGCGTCTTCGATTGCTTCTGGGACGATTTCAACGCCGTACACTTTTTTCGCTTTTTGCGCTAGGAATAACGAGATTGATCCGATTCCGCAATAGGCATCGATTACTGTTTCGTTACCATTTAATTTTGCGTATTCTAACGTTTTATCGTAAAGCACTTTCGTTTGCTCTGGGTTTACTTGATAGAATGAACGTGCTGAAATCGCAAATTTAATGTCACCGATAAAGTCATAAATGTATTCTGATCCGTACAGTACTGTCGTTTTGTCTCCGAAAATTACATTCGTACGCTTCGTATTTACGTTTTGAACAATTGATTTTACTTCTGGGAATTTCGCTGCAATTTCTTCAATAATTGCTTTTTTGTTCGGCAATTCTGCTGTACGCGTAATGAAGACAAGCATAATTTCCCCTGTTACTTGTCCGTAACGAGCCATTACGTGACGAAGTGTTCCTTTGTTACGCTCTTCGTTGTACGCAGTGATACCGTGCTTTTCACAAATACGTTTTACTTCTTGGATTAATGTATCGTTTTCTTCTGCCTGAATTAAGCATGATTCCATATTAATGATGTCATGCGTTCCTTGGCGATAAAAACCAGCTACAAGTCCGCCTTCACGTTCTCCGATTGGTACTTGTGCTTTATTACGGTATACCCACGGATTCTTCATGCCAAGTACAGGATGAACAGGAACATCACCTAGTCCTCCGATACGCTGCATAACGTCACGTACTTGTTTTTCTTTCGCTTGTAATTGTCCTTCATAAGTTAAGTGCTGAAGCTGACAACCGCCGCACTGATTATATACTGGGCATTCAGCATCTTTACGATATGGACTTTCTGTATGAAGCTTCATTAAACGACCAAATGCAAAGTTTTTCTTCACTTTAATAATTTTAATTTGCGCTTCTTCACCTGGTAATCCGTTTTTAACGAAAATAGGATAGCCCTTTACTTTCGCAACACCGGCACCATCATGTGTTAAATCTTCAAATACTACATCTATAAACTCGTTTTTCTCAACTGGTGGCGTCATTTTAGTACTCATTTTCCGACCTCTCTTTTTCATAACACTGCGTTACATTTTATCATACTTATATGGTCTTTTTCTATTGGAAGAAAAAAAGCTATTGACGATACTTCTCTGTTAATGTTACGCTACTACTAATTTAATACGGACGATGTTACCTCATATATACTTGATAATATGGATCGAGAGTTTCTACCCGGCAACCTTAAATTGCTGGACTATGGGGAAAACTAATGAATATTAGCCTATGCGCAAAAAAGGACTCATATTGATTAGCTTTCTCTCATAGATGAAAGTGAATCCATATGGGTCTTTTTTTATTTTTATTTTTCTAAAAGGTCAGACATCTTACGTATGACATAAAACCTCGTTCTTTTATTTTTAGTAATATAACGAGCGTTTTATGTACAAACTTTATACGAACTTCTGAAAGGGGCAACTACATGCAATATGTAATGAGCATTATCGGTATTCTTGCCGTGTTAGGTTTATGTTTTGCTTTGTCAAACAACAAAAGTAAAATCAACTTCCGTGCAATTGCAATTATGATTGGTTTCCAAATTTTAATCGGTTGGTTTATGTTTGCTACAAAGATTGGTCAACAAATCATTATTTTCATTAGTAAAGTTTTCAACAAACTAATTAAACTTGGTACGACAGGTGTCGATTTTCTCTTTAATGGAATTCACAGAGATTTTGTCTTTTTCTTAAACGTATTATTAATCATCGTATTTTTCTCAGCACTACTTTCAATCTTTAGTTATTTAGGTGTTTTACCATTCATCGTTCGCGTTGTCGGCGGTGCAATTTCAAAAATTACTGGTTTACCACGCGTTGAGTCATTCCACGCAGTAAACTCTGTATTCTTCGGTTCAAGTGAAGCATTAATCGTTATTAAAAACGATTTACAGCATTTCAATAAAAACCGTATGTTTATCATTTGTTGTTCTGCGATGAGCTCCGTTTCTGCTTCTGTTACAGCATCATACGTAATGATGTTAGATGCAAAATACGTACTAGCAGCTCTTCCGCTAAACTTATTCTCAAGCTTAATCGTTTGTTCGTTATTAACACCAGTTGATACGAAGAAAGAAGATGAAGTGATTCAGAAATTTGATAGAACTCTATTCGGAGACAGCTTTATCGGCGCAATGATTAACGGTGCGCTTGATGGTTTAAAAGTAGCTGGTATCGTTGCCGCATTAATGATCGCCTTTATCGGTGTGATGGAAGTTGTAAACTACGTAATTAGTGCAGCTTCAGGCGCAATGGGACATGCTGTTACTTTACAACAAATCTTCGGTTACGTACTTTCTCCATTCGCATTCTTAATGGGTATTCCAGCTCAAGATATTATCCCAGCTGGTGGTATTATGGGTACGAAGATTGTTTTAAACGAGTTTGTAGCAATCCTTGATTTAAAAGACACAGCTACAACATTAGCTCCACGTACAGTTGGAATCGTTACAGTATTCTTAATTAGCTTCGCAAGTATTAGCCAAATTGGTGCAATCGTTGGTACAATCCGTGCCCTTTCTGAAAAGCAAGGAAGCGTTGTTTCTAAATTTGGTTGGAAAATGCTATTTGCATCAACACTTGCTTCTATTTTATCTGCGACAATCGCTGGATTGTTTATTTAATAAAAAATCACCTTACTTTAACAAGTAAGGTGATTTTTTTGATTCTTTATGAAACCGAGTGAAATTCAACTGCTTCTTCTGTATTGATAATCCTATCTTTATATATACCTTTTATTGAAATGTAAATGATAGATTTGTTTATGTTTTTTAACTTTCCTAATGAAAAATGATAAAGTAATCCATCGCTTTTTAAAGTCCACATCTTCCCACTCCATGGACCAGTAGCTTTTTGTTCATCCGACGCCTTTATTTCACCTTCATATTCGCATTCTCCCAAAGGAGTTTTAATTGTATTCTTCTCTGTATCAATTCGAATATTTTTAATTAGCTTCAAATTTTCATCAGAGAGAATTTGAATTTCATGATCTTTCTTTTTAAAAAAGAGTTTTCCGTCTTTGGTATTTATATATTCTGCATTATCCATTTTATCTATCATAAAATCATATTCTTCTTTTGTAATACCTAAGTTTTGATGATAAGGAAACGTTTTTTTCGGTATAATTTCTTCTTCGGCATACTTCAAATACCAATCTAAATTATTTGTAATACTATTGCTCATTTTATTTCCGATTTTCTCTAATTTCTCTTTTATCTCATAAGGAAATTCTAGTGTCATAATATCCGCCGTCACTTCCGCATTCATAAGATGCGATGGAATATACTCTTCCACGCTATTCGCTTTACTCACTTCACTTTGACAACCAACTATAAATAGCGATATAAAAAAGATATATATTATTTTTTTATATTTCATTTCTATTCTCCACTCCATACATTATTCTTACTTAGTTTTATAGCGGTTTTCATTATAGTATAAAATCTTTATATTTTAATAAAATACATATCCTTATGCAAAATTGCATATTAATATGTATTCTTCTTACTTTAAAATTAGCTTAAATCACTTTCCAAATTATACAAATAATAAGTTAAAAATGTTATAATTTTCAAAAAACCATTGGAGGATATTATGAAAGCCCACGCAATTTTCGATTTCTTACATTTACTAGTCTTAACGCTGAAAAGCTATTATGTATGGGGAATGCCTATCTATGTCTTCATTATTCCTCTTATCTTTGTAGTCGGTTATATTATTATTAATTCTAATAAGAAACAAAAAAATACATCTATTCAAAGTCACTAATCTATTACCTTAATAGCCTCCTAAAAATCATATTCCCCTCATTTTCTTCAAATGATATGATGAACAAGGGTATATCCCCACCACTCTTATAGCGGTGGGGATTTTAATGTCAATATGCAACATACTACACAATAGAAGGTGATTTTTATGAGAAAATACGCAGCAATTGCTTTATGTACGTCTGCCATTCTAGCA
>NZ_JAKUEU010000136.1:0-7384 GCF_022663075.1 Bacillus cereus group sp. BfR-BA-01441 | reverse complement strand
ATGTTTGTGTAAGAAACATCGATAGTGGCAAGAGTAGAGAGTGTATATAGTTGAAAATAGAGAATAGAAGAAATGAGGGATGTCGAGATGAAAACAGTATTAGAAGCAAAAAATATTGAAAAAGTATATGACACGGGTGGTAATAAATTTGCAGCGTTAAAAGGTATTAACTTACAAGTAAAAGAAGGTGAGTTCGTTGGAATTATGGGACCTTCTGGTTCTGGTAAGACGACTTTACTAAATGTTCTTTCTACAATTGATAATGCGACGAACGGTGAAATTTTAATTGATGGAAAAGATATTGTGAAAATGAATGATGATAAGTTAGCGTTATTCCGCCGCGATCATTTAGGCTTCATTTTCCAAGATTATAACTTATTAGATACGTTAACAGTGAAAGAGAATATTGCTTTACCACTTGCGTTATCAAAGGTGAAAGCGAGTGAGATTGATCGCCGCGTTCTTGAAATCTCAAAGAAATTTGGTATTGATCATATTTTAAGTCAGTTCCCATATCAAGTATCTGGTGGACAGAAGCAGCGCTGCGCAGCATCACGTGCAATCGTTACGAATCCAAGTATGATTTTCGGAGACGAGCCAACTGGAGCGCTTGATTCTAAATCTGCAACAGATTTACTTGAAAGTATGAAGTCGTTAAACGAATATGATAACTCAACAATTTTAATGGTAACGCATGATGCATTTGCAGCAAGTTATTGTAAACGAGTTATTTTCATTAAAGATGGTGAACTATATAAAGAATTGCACCGCGGTGAATCGACGCGTAAACAGTTCTTCCAAAAAATTGTTGATGTAATGTCTTCTATTTCTGGGGGTATGGCTGATGACCTTATCTAGCATTGCCCTCCGCAACATACAGCGGAACTTTAAAGACTACTTTGTATATTTTGCATCTATGATTTTTAGTATCGTTATTTATTTTACATTTAAAGCACTGCAATACAATTCACAAATGGAAAAAGCTGCAGAAGCTTCAAAAAAAATTAGCGGAGCGTTCCAAGTTTCAAGTGTCATGCTTATCATTTTCGTAGCAGTGTTTATTATATATTCGAACGGTTTCTTTACACGTAAACGTAAAAAAGAAGTTGGCTTATATTCGTTATTAGGTATCCGTAAAAGACAAATTGGTAAAATGCTCTTTTATGAAAATATGTTAATGGGATTAATGTCTTTAATTATCGGTATTGCGATTGGTAGTGTCCTTTCAAAATTATTCCTTGAACTGCTAGTAAGCATGATGGGATTAAACTTAAATGTTCATTTTGAAGTACCGATGGCTGCCATTATTGATACAGCACTTATTTTCTTTGTGATTATTTTATATACATCACTTCAAGGATATCGTTTAATTTATCGATTTAAGCTAATTGAACTTTTCCGCGCCGAACGTGAAGGAGAAGCAATGCCAAAAGGATCAGTTATTATGGCATTAATTTCAGTTGTCTTAATTGGTTCAGGTTATTTCTTAGCATTAATGTTCATGAAAGCTGTTAAATATGCAGACTTTATGGTCGTTGCATTATACATTTTATTAGCGACAGTAGCAGGGACTTATTTACTGTTTATGTTCTTCACAGTATTTGTATTGAAACGTGCAAGAAATAATAAGTCAGCGTTTTATAACGGTATGAATATGGTAACGACGTCGCAGCTACTATATCGTATTAAAGGAAATGCAAAATCACTTGCGACAATTTCTATTTTAAGTGCGGTAACATTAACAGCGGTTGGTACGTCAGTTACGATGTATTACAACACATTTACGCAATCAAAAGCAGTTGCACCATATAGCTATTCTTATGAGAAAAAAGATGCAGCGCTTGATAAGAAAGTAAATGCGATTTTTGCAGAAGAGAAGAAAGATCATCCGATTAAAGATCAATTTGAAATTGAGACAGTTCCTGTAAAAGGGAAGTTTGAAGGAGATAAAGTTGATTTCATCTTTAATATGAACTACAGTATCTCAGAGAAATATCAATTTATGTCTCAATCTGAATTTAATAAGCTTGCTAAGAAAATCGACGCAGAAACAGTGAATGTAGCTGCTGATGAAGCATTTATATATGATAGTTCGTATATTGAAGGACATGAGTTTAGTCCACAATATAAAGGAAACAAAGCAGTATTCCAAATTGGGAACGAAACGAAACAATTAAAAATCCAAGGTGCAAATGACGTTGCGATTACAAATTTAGGTGAATTAGTTGTTGTCGTTTCAGATGAAATGTATGAACAAGCGAAACAAGCATTTGGAACACGTATTGTAAAAAATATTGATGTGAAAGATGAGAAAAACAGTAAAGTGTTAACGGAAAAATTAACAAAAGTGATGCCAGCTGGTGAATCAGAAATGGTGTTATCATTTAGAGATTTCTACACTGGTTTCCATATGGGGCTTGAAGGAACAGGATTAATGATGTTTATTGGAATGTTCTTAGGGCTTGTATTCTTACTAGCAACAGGTTCTATCATTTACTTTAAACAATTAACAGAAGCAAATGCTGATCGTGAGCGTTATGTTGTACTTCACAAAATAGGGGTCACAAAACAAGAAATGAAAAAAGCTATTGCAAAACAAGTAAGCTTTATCTTTGCAATCCCGTTAGTAATCGGAATCCTGCACAGCTTGTTTGCATTAAAAGGTTTAGGGAACATATTACCATTTGAAATTATGATTCCGCTTCTAATTAGTATCGGAGTATACGGCGCTATTTATATTGGATATTACTTCTTAACTGTTCGTTCTTATTATAAGATCGTGAGTGCGAAGTAATAAGGGGCAGCTATCGCTACAGGCGATAGCTGTTTTTTTATTCTTCATAAAATCTTAAGAAACTTCCTCAATTTTTATTAAGAAACGATAGTTATACTTAGACACAAGTTAAAAACTACCGAACGAATGAGGAGAGGTTTATATGCAACTCATAACATTCTTACATGAATTTATGAAACATCCGAAACATACTGGTGCAATTGCGCCAAGTTCAAAAATATTAGCAAAGAAAATGGTCGATGTAATTGATTTTAATAAAGCGAAATGTATTGTAGAGTTAGGGCCTGGTACAGGGGTTTTTACGAAAGAGATTATGAAGAGAAAAAAGAAGGAAACGATATTTCTTCTTATTGAAATTAATGAAGTATTTTTCAAAGAATTAAAAAGAAAGTTTAAAGATGAGCAGAATGTCATTGTTGTACACGGTTCAGCTGAAAATATAAAGAAGTATATGGAGGAGCTCAATATAGAATGCATTGATTACGTTTTATCAGGGTTGCCTTTCACTTCTTTACCAGAAGAAGTTTCAAAGCGCATTTTAAATAATGCGATGGAAGCGATACATGAGAATGGTGAGTTCATTACATTTCAATATTCACTTGTGAAAAAAGGGTTTATACAGCATTTCTTCCCTGAAATTACACTAGAAAAAGTATGGCTCAATTTCCCACCAGCCTACGTCTTTAGTTGCAAAAAAGAACTAAGGAGAGCATATGCATAATGGAATTACATGAATTATTATCTTATATTGAACAATACGGTTATTGGGCTTTATTTTTCTGTTTATGGTTAGGGATTATCGGTATGCCAATTCCAGATGAAATGATTGTTATGAGTGGTGGTTTCGTATCTTCAGTAGGTATATTAAGTGTTGTTCCTTCATTCGTATTAACATATTTAGGTGTTGTATCAGGGCTTTCTTTAGGATATATATTAGGGAAGGTTTTTGGAACGAAGGTACTCCATAAATTAATGAAAAAGAAAAAAGCGAAGTATTTGATGAAATCACAAGAAATGGTTGATAAATACGGACAGTACGCGTTAGTTACAAGCTATTTCATACCAGTTGTAAGACATATCGTACCGTATTTAGTTGGGATGAATAACATGTCATTTCGGATATATGCTTTGTATTCCTATACGACAGGATTTGTTTGGACACTCGTTTATTTTGTGCTCGGTTCTTTATTTGGACAACATATTGAAAGGATTGTAGCGATCGCGATAGAATATGGCGTGTATTTTGGCGTGATTGTTTTTATAGTTACAGGTATTCTTTATTTATATAGACAAAAAAGAATCACACTGATGAGTAAATAGAAGTAAAGAAAGTTCCTGCCGGTATGAAGGGTAAGATAGGATTATAAGTATAAAATTATCTTTATTTAATGGTGAAATATAGGTAAGTAGTTAAGGAAGGAAGAGCGTTGTGCTACTCATTTTTAGCCTTATCTTAATTGGAATTATGTGCAGTATGAAAATAGTATCCTTACACATGATAGAACGACAAAAGGTAGAGGAACGATATGTATATTGTCCAAAATGTGATACGAAAATTAGAAGAGGAAATTCAGCTCCTTTTTGTTCGAAATGTAATTTAATATTTTAAAAAGAAAAAGTCCGAAATCACTTTATATGGTTTCGGACTTTTTCTTTTTAAGTAAACATTAATCCACCTAGTTCTCTTTCGTTTGTTTATTAGCTAAAATGGAATATGAATAACAATAGTATGTAAACGAAAATAAATATAGATGTACATATGGAGTGCTATATTTGGAGATTTTAATCATAGTAGGATGCCTATTAATAGGAATTATTTTGATTAGTATAAGTAATTATCGATTTATAAAAGAATTAAAAGAAAAAAATTCAAAGAAAGAGAAATGGAAAGTAGTAGCTGGAAATTTGATAGAGTTATTTAGTGATCCATTGCATGGAGTGCCGTTCTATTTTTTAACTGGAGGTCTCTTTTTTGTAATCGGACTGTTGTTATTTCTTTCTATGGGAATGGGTTGGCTTGAAATTGATTAAGGCGTATTAACAAAGATATTTCATAGTTGTATTGCGAAGAGGAGAGAGCAAATGCCGGTTATAAGAGATATACAATTGAGTTTTCTAAAAGTAAAAGAGCATACCAGAAACATAGAGGCATTACAGTTAACATCTACAAGCAACTACGATGAAGACATCTCTTTTGGTAAAGAGACGAGCAGTATTACTTCTTTATATTGTCGACATATGCCAAAGTTAAGAATGGATTATGAGAAAGGGATTTTGATTCATTGTGTGGATGATATTTCATTACTCGATGAGTGGGAGAAGAAATATAGAATTTTCCCTGAATATATGAATGTTTTTGTGGAGTATGAGAGTGTGAAGGGTTTTCCATATTTATCAGATAGAGAGAAAAAAGAATTAGCCCTTCAAATCGTTCATGTTGAAATGAAGCGTTTAGCTGTGAAATATGATTGGGATATAGAAGAGTTAGAAAAAGTGAAGAATAAGATACTAGAATTGAATTATAGAAACGAGTTCGTATATATAAAAAAGAGTAGTCCGAATAAAAAATACGTATGTAGTATAACATGTCAGCATGAAGTGGCTTATGCTGACGTGTACTTAGAAATAAGAGAGTATAGAACGAGGCGGTTAATCAAAAAGGAAAAGCTTATTAGAGAAGAAGATATGTATAAGATGTTTCATCATGTTAGTGAAGTGGCTTGGAAGTTAAATCATAAAGTGCTACTGATGAATGATAAAGGAAAAACTGTATGGATGTTAACCTTTTTAGAGAAAGATATCCCAGCTAATTTAGTTTGGAAGATTGAAAGAATAGATTGAAAATAGATGAGAATTGGAGTGCATATGATGGAGACACAAATCGTTATTGGAGTACCTGGTTTATGGAAAGATAGAACAGAATTAATACAAGAAGTTGTGAGTAAAAGTAACTATATATTAGCGGGAAATGTTATGCACCATAAGGAGAAAGAGATTGGCTTTGAAATTGATATATATGAACAAGACCCTTCTTTGAGAGAGGCTTTCTTCTATGCAGGTGGGGAGCGTTTTGATGAAGAATTGCTTCAGGAGTTGGAGAAGCATACTTATACAGTGTATGTTATTGCAAAAGTTGACGATACAGAGAGATTACAAGAAGTAATTGATGTAGGAATGGAACTTTTAAATGCAGGTGGACTTGCTTTAAAAGTTGAAACAGCAGGTGTAGCTTATTCGAAAGAGGAATGGCAAGAGCTTGCAGAGGATAAGGAAATCTTCCCTATGTATTCACATCTTGTAACTTTAGTCGGAGATGAAGAGGACGGTTATTATTCATGTGGAATGCAGGCATTTAATCTACCAGACGTTGTTTTAGACGGAGGAATAGATCCGGAAGTAGCTGTAGATTTATTAAATGATTTTAACCTACATAATATATTGGAAAAACCTAATTTGAAAGATGGAGATACAATTAGTTTCACAGAAGGTGCTCCAGTGTATCTTGTATCTCATTATATAGATGAACGTTATGAGCAAGAGGATCCATTTTATAATCCATGTGGGGTATGGAAGTTAGAGAGTGCTTCGCCAAAGAAATCTATATTTCAAAAATTGAGGAGTATGCTAAGAGGATGAAGAAATGCATAAAAGAGCAACTACGCATATGTGAAAAATATGGGGCGGAGTATGTAGAATCACCAGATAACTTTAAGTTAGGGATAGCGCAAAATGTGAAAAGTAGTACCGTTCCAATTAATGGGTTACGAATGCCTATAGAAAACGGAACAACAGGTTGGTACATTTGGGCTGGTGAAGAAATGGGGACAGAAGAAGATTTCTTTCTTCCTTTACACGTTCAACATATTGATGAATGGGCACCTGAAATAAAGAAGTATTTAGGGTTACCACCTGGTTGGAGATTTTTAATTGCTGGAGATTACGAGGACGTGTGGTATGATCCGAATTTGTTTGATGAAGATTTAGAAGAGGATGCAGATGAATGGGAAGAAAATATGCTACAAGAGTATGGATGGTACATGCATAGCATATTAGCAGAAGATATTGATGGCATCCATGCTAATTATCATACGCATGGTCTAAGAGATAACTTTAATCATCAAGATTTACAAATAGCATTAAATATGGATCCTGAAGTCGCGCATAGTGTTTTTTGTACCATAATAGAAGAAATAAAGAGCGGAAAAAAGTTTGAACAAGGGATTGAGTATACGAATATTATTGAAGGATATCCCATTATTATGAAGTCTTTCGTAGAGATGGATCGAGAAGTTTTGAGGGTTTTATTACCTGATGAAAGAGGGATTCTTCCTACGAGGCCAGAGTGTGATGAATGTTATAAGACTCAATTGGATGATATTGAGGAGAGTTGATAAAAAAGAGCTTGAAACAATTCAAGCTCTTTTTTTATCACTATTTATGTCCTAAAATATGCTCAATCTCATGCAAACTTAATTTACTTGCCTTAGCAATCGTTTCAAGTGGTATACCAAGATCATACATATTTTTAATCATTTGAATTTTTCCCTGCTGAACTCCTTCTTTTCGACCTTTTTCAATGCCTTTTTCAAT
>NZ_JAKUEU010000135.1:0-7528 GCF_022663075.1 Bacillus cereus group sp. BfR-BA-01441 | reverse complement strand
TCGGATTAAATCCTTGAACGAGCGTTAACTTTAAATCCTTCGTAAATTTTGTCATACAAAAAACTGCACCTCCAATTGTTAGACTGTGTCTAACAATTGGGGTGCAGTTCACTAGCGTATAGGAAATCGGCTTTTTCTTTATGAAATTTTGCTTAGCGTACAAAATTCGCGAAATGTTGGTGCTATCCCATGCCCATCAAGCTAAGGTTGGGTATTCCATGAACTTCCGTTCTTGTTGTCTACATGCTTGATATTTTGTTTATTTGTTTTTAAAAATACGCATTCCAAATAAACCTTGATAAGGTGTAATTTTAAAGATTATGCAGTTTTCTGCTTTAGATTGGATACAGTGCACTGATAAACAACGCCTAAAATATTAAAGACTGTCTTTTTCTCATATCGATGGGATTTCCGTCCGTTTTTCTGTAAGAGGTCAAACAGACGAAGGAAAACTTTTGATACTTCTTGGGTGTCTTGTTGTATAGCTTCATATACTAAGTACAGATGATCTTGAATCATATAAATTGCTTTATATTCACTTAATTCTTTTTGTTTTTTCTGTAGTAACAGCTGTCGCATTTTGAACATAGTGGAAGAACAAAGAAAAATAGCGATTAACTGTCCATAAAGATGACATTCTAGACGCTCTCGCTTAATATTGTGATAATGATTGATACCAAAAAGAGATTTCCATGTTTTAAATACAATCTCTTTTTGCCAACGTAGAGAGTAAACCTCGTGAACCTGTTCCATCGGAACAATTTCCCATGGGATGTTGGTAATATAAATATTGATTTCTGTTAAACATTTACTTTTTTCAGAGTATGTAACTCCTTTTTTCTTTTCAACATAGGTTTGCTGTTTCCTACGTTTATGAGTTTGAGTCGATGTCAGTCTGTATATCACAACTCGTGAGGATAATTTTTGTTGTCCAATATAGGCATTCCGAATTTCATAAGTATCTCCTGGTTTTATCTGATGCATAATATCTTCAAGGTTAAGTAAAACATATAGGGATTGCTTTTTTACTGTCCCATCCGGAAAGAATTCTGGGTAATCATTTTTTACATATACTCTATTATTTAATTTCAACCGTGAAACATAGAATACACCTCGTTGATCCATCTGGTCTAAATCTTTTAGAGAAAAGTATCCTAAATCTCGAATACATAAATCTCCTGGGCGTAAGGTATCTAAACAATCTGTACCAAAGGTTTTATCATTATTTTTACCTGGTTCCATCTGAAAATTGAGGAATTTTCCACTATGTAAATCATACTCTAGCTGAATTTTAATACCGGCTGTTTGTGCACAGCCTCCTGAACCAGGATAAATAGGAGCCAAATGATTAGGGACTTGAAAAATAGTAGCATCTAAAATACGTATACGTTGAAAATAAGAAGTATATTGGTTTGAGATTTGAGAAGAATCGTTAAGTTTGCTTTTGATTAAAAGGGAAAATACACGCTGTAGAAATAAAACAGCGCATCGGTTAAAACGTTGATTAAGTCCTTCTGGACTCATGAGTGTAGCTGTATTTGCATAAAGTTGACTACATAATCGAGTGAGGGAATCACTTGCTACATGTTGACTAATCCAGATACATAAAGCAGCCAAATCTCGTGCGCCATACTTACTTTTACGTTTTACAAAACCTGTCTCTTGTGCGAGTTGTTGAAGAATATGTGGAGATAGATATCGCTGTAGCTCTTGAGCGAACAAATGAAACTCTTCTTGAATCGAAAGATTCATAAAAAACGCCATCCTTTCTATATATTTCTACAAAAATAATAGCGTATTTTCATTATTTTTTTGGGTGAAATTCTAAATTTTTATGGAACTGTATTAAAAAAACCAAAATATGGTTGACGATTAAGGATTACATTTGTAATATTTAATTATAGATTACAAATGTAATACAAGGAGTGGAATTTTATACAATGAAAGAATTACCTAAAATATCGGAAGCTGAATTGGAAATCATGAAGGTTCTTTGGTCAAAATATCCCCAAACAGCGAATGAAGTGATTGAAGCGCTAGAGGCAACAATGGACTGGAAACCGAAAACGATTCGAACGCTTATTAATCGATTAGTCCAAAAAGAGGCTGTTTCTTACCAGCAAGATAAAGGGCGTATGTATGCCTATTATCCTTTAGTGTCGCAAGATAGATATCTACAAGTAGAAACAAAATCCCTCCTCAAACGTTTCTATGGTGCGGCATTTAAACCTTTACTTGTGAATTTCTTAAAGGAAGAAAAACTATCTTCAGAAGACATTAACGAACTCAAACGTATTCTGGATGAGAAGTCTGAGGAAAATCAGAGGAAGGATAGATAATGATGATAGCTATGTTTGTAAACGTCTATCTACCTCGATTTTTTGATTGGGTGATAGAAACATCCATTATGGCAAGTATATTAGTCGGCTTAATCTTATGTGTCAAAATCTTGCTTAGAAATAAGATAACTCCGCGATGGCAGTACATGTTATGGATGATTTTAATTGTAAGACTTCTATTACCATGGTCACCAGATAGTTCCTACAGTATTTATTCTCTTCTTTCATATAGCTCTGGCGTGTCTGAGATTTTTCAAAAGGATACTACTCCAGCTATACAACAAAAAAGCGTGTCAGAAGATAAAACGAATTATTCAGTAACTACAAAAGGAGATAGTTACAAATCTAACTCCGTAAATGTAATGAAAGAGAGTGACCAAATAGATAGTAATAAAAAGAAAGAAGATACTACACTTTCCGTTTATAAAGTTACGTTATATATTTGGCTTTTTGGAGTTGCTATTCTAGCAACGATAACTTGTATTACGAATAGACGATTATATTCTTACATAAAAAAGCAACCCAATATTACGGATGAAAAAATTGTTGAGATTTTTGAAAACTGTAAACAATCTATGGGAATTAAGAAGCAAATTCCATTACGGTTGGCTGGGAAAATCTCAAGTCCGACTGTTTTTGGGCTTTTTCGCCCGAGAGTATTATTATCAAGCAGACATATGGAAGTATTGAATGAGCAACAACTACAATATATTTTTTACCATGAGCTATCTCATATGAAACGAAGAGATATAGCTGTAAATTGGGTTTTGTATAGTTTAATCATTTTAAATTGGTTTAATCCGATTCTTTGGTATGCCTATTCATGTATGCGAGAAGATCAAGAACTAGCCTGTGATGCATTTGCGCTCACTTTTATAGAATCAGAGGAACAAATTGCATATGGACATACAATTATTACTCTTTTAGAACAGTATTCAAGTTATTATCAAGCACCGAATCTAGCTAATTTAAGTAGAAATAAACGAACGCTAAAAAGGAGAATTCTTATGATTAAGAAATTCCAGAAGAAATCCTATCGCTGGTCCGCTCTTGGAATTATTGCTATAGTTGCTGTTTCATCTATTTCCTTATTCAATGCACATGCAGTAGAAGGAGATGAAAGGCAGAAGGGACAAGTGGTAGAAAAACAGCAGAAATCTAAAGATGCTTTTCAAAATGCTGTAGAAACAATATTAGGTACACCAGAAAATGCGGAAAAAGAGTGGGGGATGGTAGAGAAGTCATATAAAAGAGATGCAGACTTTTTGTATTTGGCAGAAAAATGTTTAACAAAAGAGGAATTTGAACAGTACGTACAACTGTTCAAGGAAACTCGTGCTATTCAGAAAAAAGCAATGGTCAAAAGAAAGATAGATGAGAATTTTAAGGATTATGACGGAGATACAAAAGAACTTAGGGAGGAGCGTTTGAGTCAAGCTGATCGTGAAAGGTTAAATGCGCTTTATAATCAATTAAAACCATTTATAGATAAGGTGAATGAATCTTTAATATATACCGTAGAAGAAGCGCAAAAATATGTTAATTTCCAAATTAAGAAACCGAATTATACAGTTGAGGGGTATAAGTTGCAGAAAGAATTCGGGGATTCATTCCCTGAAAGAACGCCAAAATTAGTTATTAAATCAGAATATATAAAGGGGAAATATGGTTATACCATTTATCAATCTGAGATTCTTGAAGGGAGTAAAGATCCATTTTATAATCTTTTTAATCGGGAGGAAGATATAAAGAAGTATGAGTTAGAAGGGAATCAAGTGTTTTATTCTGCTAATCATCCCATTTCTAATTTACAAGGTATGAAGATGATTGTTCCCGCAAAAGGAAACAATAGTGCATATCAGATAGTTATCATAAATGTTAGTTTAGATTATCAGAGAGAAAAAGTGTTTGATAGGAATGTAAACAAAACGGAACTGGAAAAAATAATGCTTTCAATGCTGAAATAATACAGAGGTGTTTTGAAGGTTTATACCTTTAGAACACCTTTTTAGTTATATTAAGCATAAATACAAGGAGGAAAAGAAATGCACTCAAACAAATATAACACCTTAGCATTACTTTGTATGATGTTGTTTTTATTACTTGGATATTAATATTTTCATATGGGGATTATAACTATTCTGCTACCGATGCTGGCAGTAATTTTACTCCCGCCGAAATGAGAATATCGATTGTACTTGATATTTTACAAATGACATTGCTAGTGATGTCTTTTGTATTCGGATTGATTGCATATTATGTTTCAGAGGACAATGGAGGATATGCAGGAATATATATCTTAACATCTCTCGTTTTGTTTATATTGACAGGGTTTTATGATGTTGTAATAGTTTACATATTAGTAACTGAGCCAATACATTGGAAGTTTTTTTTCATGTAATTGTTAAACAAGAAGTGCTGGTGAAAGATAATAACTTTTTCTAAATAGGGGACCGCCACATGCCTATCAACTTAATAAATTGGTAGTTCCCCAAAACGAAGAAAATTTTCGTTTTGGGGACATTTTAAAATATTAGCTTGATAGTAATGTGGTGCTATCCCTAATAAAGCAAATCCTCCAGCAAAACCGCAGCCTTTACCGTAACTAACACCATATCCTATAACAATAGTGCCTCCTTTAGATTAGAGGATAAAACTAGGGTTCATTCCATGTAATTTAATGGGTGCACACTACCTTATGTATTTAGGAATGAATTGGGCAGATCTTCTTGAAAATAAAAAAAAGACGCCATAAAGCGCCTCCCATTTGGGTAAATAAGAAGTAAGGTTTCCAAGATAACTGAAAAAATAGAACAGGTGGTTAGAGTTTATCATATTCTTTTGCCGAATGAACATGCATTATTACATATCATCGCAAACCCTTCTATTTTCCATTTGATAAGATCAAATCCCAATATTGTTAATAATTAAATAAATATTTCTGCAAATTCAAAGTATTTATAAAAATATAAAAGTGATAAATTTAAGGTGCAAGTTATAAAAAATATTTAAGGGGGATTTATTATGTTTAAGAAATTAGTAGTAGGAACATTAGCAACTGGTATCGTATTAACTGGAGGGATTGGAGCAGCATCAGCAAGTACAGTAGGTGTAGATAATACTAAAAATTCAGCGCCAATTATTCAACGTACCCAAATACTTAAAGATGATTTCAGTCTGATAAATGGTGGCTCTGGATCATTCTATGCAGCTGCTCGTACTTTATACTAATATACAAAGAACCATCTTAAATATATTGAAGAAGAACAATGGGGGAGTTTGAGGATAAAGGAGTTTTGTTATAATATCATCGCACGCAAATGCAAAATCAAAAATGGCCTACCTAGGGAAATAGGTGGGCTTTTTAATGTAGAAAAAAAGACACCCAAAGGTGCCTTCCTCCGACTTGAACCACTTTAATTTTAATGATATGTATTGGAATCTCATCCGAATATTGTTTTAACGTATTTATCCATATTTTTGATTGCGAAAAAATGAAAAGCATAATATCTTATTACTGCTTGTTCATAGCTTTTATCTGTTCTTCATACACATATTTAGTCGTCATGAAATCGTTAGGGAAGTCGTTAATCGCTTTCTTCATAACGTTTAGTTCTTCCTGAGATTTGAGTTCAATACCATTTATATAATCAAACGCCTTAGATTGTTCATCTGCTACGTAATTCTGTGTCATGTAATCATCTGGAAAGTCTTTCTTTGCTTTTTCTTTGACGGCATTCATAGCAGCTGTTTTATCGATATTTTTTATAGGATTTGTAAATCCCGATGCAGATTGTTGAACATCTTGTTTGGGTTGTTCTGGTTTTATTTCTTTTTTGGGTTCGGTTGGAGTAGTTGTAGCTTCTTCTTTGGTGTTTTTTCCGCCAACAACAACAATTACGACAACGGCAATGATAAACCAAAACCACCACTTTGTATAAAATGAGTTTTGCATAATTCATTTCCTCCAATTATAGGGAATGTGGAATTTCTCATCCAAGCATAACAAATCCAGTTACAACTATTTTGTTGTATCATGTCGAATAAAAATAAAAAAAGAGAGCTATAGCTCTCACTCTCAATTAATAGCAACCAAAGATGCTTCAATGATATATCGCTCAGGTGCATCTCCAATATAGTTAAATGGATAACATGTAGTTAGTGTTAATGTTGGTTTATCTCTTGAGATAATTACGGTACGATCATTTGCATCTGTAATCCAGTGTTTTTGAATTTGATAAGTATATATTTTTTTATCATACTCAACTAAAATATAGTCATGTTCTTGTAAATCTCCTAAATTAGTAAATACCGTATCACGATGTCCACTTAAAACAGTATGCCCATTTCCAGAAGGAGTGGTTGTAATGTCACTAACAAACATTCCTACCCCTTTTTTTAAAGTTTTTGCATCAGCACCCCAGTAAACTTGATATTTCTGTTTAGTTTTCGGTATCACCATGTAGGCAATTTGTTCTCCCATTTGATGTTGAACTTGAGAAGCTGGGATCTGTTTTGGTGATTCTGGTAATGGTTCACTAGTATTTGTAAGATTAGGTTCTTGATTTGGTAGAATATGTTGGGATTGTTCTTTGTTTGATTCATTTTTGACATCTTTTTTATCATTAGTAACAGGTTGTATATCTTTATATTGTTGAATTTCAGTACTTGTTAAGGCTTCAACAGTTTTTCTTGCGTCATACCAATCTATAAAGTAATAAAAAAAAGTAAAAGAGCCGATAGTAATTAATAAAGCTCCCAACCAAACAAGTTTGTTCAAACTTATCACTCCACATTAAAAACGACAGGAATATTCCTGCCGTTTTTAGGTATTAGTTTAGGCATTCGTTTTTTTACGAAGGAATACAAGAACTGAACCTGCTAATACTAAAGCAGCGCTTGCAAGCATCATTGTAACACCGTTTGATGCTGTATTAGGTAATTTTTCACCTTGTTTTTTTGTTTCATTCTTTACAGCTGTTTGTTTAGTTTGCTCTTGTTTATTGTTTGTTGTTTGGTTGTTTTGTTGTGTATTTTCTTGTTTTACAGGTTCTTTTTTAGTATCTTCCTGTTTAACTGGTTCTTGTGGTTTTGTTTCATCCTTTTTAGTAGTTTGTTTGCTAGCTACAAATTGATCGTAGTCCCCTTTTTTTACTTCACAAGGTAAGCCGTCATTGTCACGGTCTAAG
>NZ_JAKUEU010000134.1:0-7769 GCF_022663075.1 Bacillus cereus group sp. BfR-BA-01441 | reverse complement strand
ATACATTAGGACATAAAGAGCTTGAAATAAATGATACAGACGTCATGATAAAACAGCTAACGGAAATAAAGTTGCGATATACATACAATGAAATGTACGAAAAGTTGAAATCAAAACTTAGATTAAGTGCATTAGGTATGCGTATCTGTACTCTTTTATCTGGCGATAGACGAAAATTTTCAAAAACTAGTATTTATTTAGACGGGATTACAGCAGAAGTAGCTATACATGGAATTGATAGTTTGATGCTTGAACAATCACGTGAAAATAACAAAGTGAATTTATCTGCTTGTCCTGATCACTATGTACTAAGACCCTTTGGGGAAAATGAATTAGAGGTTATCGAAACTACTGGTAATTCTCCGTTTCCAGTTCAATTTTTCATTGTTTTTGGTGACGAAACCGGATTGAAAACACCGAGAGATAAATCTTATCAATACCAATCAACAGGTGTTGCACGTATGAAAGATGGTACTACTATTGGTGGAGTTCGACATCAATTTAAAGATACTGATACAGGGATAGAAGTAAGTCTAGTTGTTGAGTTCCCAGCCCTTTGTCCTAATAGTCTAATTAAATCCCATCAAATGCATTTAGCGTGTGAGTTTTCTTATTGGTTACAGTGGATTAAAGATCAGAAAAAATAGTAAGTAAACGATATCGTTTAAATAAACAAAAGTAAAATGTTCAAACAAATCATATGTATGTTTTAATAAAACCTAGTTGACTTATCGGAAATATTTGTATAATATGTACTTAATTCCATAACGTATTGCTGATTGGAGAAACCAAAGGCATTTTATCAACAGATAAAATGCCTTTGGTTTTTTTATTGCACAAATACTGAATCTGTTCATTTATATGAATCATTTTAAGGAGGGGAAGAAATGACTGTTTCAATTGATGGGGTATCAAAATATTTTTTGAAACAAACTGGTACGGTTCAAGTGCTAGAGAATATTAATTTTCAATTAGAGGAAGGGGATTTTGTTACAGTAATTGGTCCGAGTGGGTGCGGAAAAAGTACATTACTAAAAATTGTTGCAGGTCTAGATAATGATTTTGAAGGTGAAGTTGTTATTGACGGGGAGCCTATCTTAAAAACGAGCAAGAAACAAGGTTTTATTTTTCAAGAACATAGGCTTTTTCCATGGTTAACAGTTGAAGAAAATATAGCGGCAGATTTGTCGTTAAAAGATAAGTATGTGAAAGATAAGGTGAGAGAATGGGTTGAAATCGTTCGGTTAGATGGCTTTGAAAAATCGTATCCGAAAGAAATTTCAGGCGGGATGTCACAACGTGTTGCGATAGCGAGAGCGTTATTAAGAGATCCAAATGTATTATTACTTGATGAACCTTTTGGAGCGCTGGATGCTTTTACTCGAAGTCATTTACAAGAAGTATTGCTAAATATTTGGGAGCAGAAGAAAACAACAATGATATTCGTTACACATGATATAGACGAAGCGATATATCTTTCAAACCGAATCATCATTATGAGTGCAAAACCAGGGAAAATACATAAAGTGATTGAAAATAATTTGCCTTATCCGCGAAATAAAACTTCTCAATCGTTCCAACAACTTCGAACGAAAGTATTACAGCAGTTTGAATATGGAGGGTTGATTCAAACAAGTATATAGGAAAAGGGTGATTTTATATGTATAAAAAATTTAAAATTCTTTCTTTTGCTTTAGCTATATCAGTATGTTTATTAGGATGTGAAAAAAGTACAGCAAGTAGTAAGAAAGAAGATGTAACAATACAAATTGGTATACAGCAAGGGTTAAGCCCGCTATTACTAGCAAAGAAAAAGGGGTGGTTTGAAGAGGAGTTTAAAAAAGAAGGAGTTAAAGTGAAATGGACAGAGTTCCAAAGTGGACCTCCTTATTTTGAAGCAATCGCATCAAACCGATTAGACTTTGGTGAAGTAGGGAATTCTCCAGTCATTTCAGCGCAAGCAGCAGGTATTGGATTTACCGAAATCGCCAATACAAGTTATGCGAGAAAAGGAACTGGAATTCTCGTTCAAAAAGATAGCAAGATTGCGAGTGTAAAAGAGTTAAAAGGTAAAAAAATTGCAGTAGCAAAAGGAAGTAGTGCCTTTAATTTATTGTATCGAGCACTTGATAAAGAAGGGATTGATGCAAAAGAGGTAAATGTCATTCAATTACAACCAGATGAAGCGCAGCCTGCATTCGAATCAGGATCAGTAGATGCATGGGCGATTTGGGACCCTTTCATATCATTACATACGTTAAATAAAGGTGCGAAGGTGATTGCAGACGGTGAAACATTAAATGTCTCTTCACCAGAATTTTTAATTACGAGAACAAAATTTGCGAAAGAACATCCAGAATTAGTTGAGAAATTCCTCAAAGTTTATGAGAAAGCACGTGTATGGCAAGATGCTAACTTAGATGAAGCAATAAAAGTATATACTTCTGTAAAAAAGATAGATGCGGAGATCGTAAAAGAAGTGTTTAATCACGACAAACCAATTTTAGTTTCGGTAACGAAGGAAATAATAGCAGAACAACAAAAGACAGCGGATTTTCAATATAAGCTCGGTTCTATAAAGAAAGAAATTAAGGCGGAAAAAGTTGTAGATAATTCTTTCGTAGAAAAAGCATTGAAAGCGAAGTGAAAAGAGGTTTTGTAAAGTGGAAAATACGAAAGCTGTTATTAAACCAGCGAGTATAACGATTGAGAAAAACAGAGTTAAGAATGTGCGAAAGTTAAATGTAAAAGTTTTAGTAAGGGCGATTACTATACCGGTTATTATATTAATAATTTGGCAGTTAGCTGGCGTATTCGGTCTTGTTTCTAAAACAGTTTTACCAACACCATTAGATATTTTTCTAGCTTTCCAAGAGCTTATTAAAACAGGAGAGTTATTCGGCCATTTAAGTATTAGTGTATTCAGGGCTGCGGCTGGTTTCTTTATTGGTGGGGGCTTAGGAATCATTTTAGGAACGATTGTTGGATTTTCAACGAGAAGTGAGCAATATTTAGATCCACCTGTGCAAATGTTAAGAACTGTACCTCATCTAGCTGTTGCGCCACTTTTCGTATTATGGTTCGGTTTTGGTGAAACATCGAAAGTGTTATTAATTGCAGATGGTGCATTTTTTCCTTTATACGTAAACGCATTTTTAGGTATTAGAGGTGTGGATTCAAAGTTATTTGATGTTGCGAGAGTGTTAGAGTTTAGCAAAAGAAAACTAATTACGAAACTCATTTTACCATCTGCATTGCCTAATCTTTTACTAGGAGCAAGGTTATCGTTAGGTGTTGCATGGGTGAGTTTAGTAGTAGCAGAACTTATGGGATCTACAGAAGGTATTGGTTATATGATTATGGATGCAAGGCAATTTTCAAATACAGATATCGTATTTGTCGGCATAATTATCTTTGCATTTGTTGGGAAGTTTTCTGACTCTCTAGTACGTTTACTAGAAGCGAAGTTTTTAAGATGGCGAGATAATTTTAAAGGTGAGACTGGGAATTAACATATAAATTATTAGGGGTAATTTATATAGAATGTGTTAGTATACGATTCAAAATAAATAAGGGGTGTGTAAAGGCATGGAATTATTATGGTTTATTCCGGCTTATGGAGATGGTCGATATTTAGGAACGACAAAACGAGGAAGAGGAGCTGAATATGGTTATTATAAGCAAGTTGCTGCGGCAGCTGATTATTTAGGATATACGGGTGTTTTACTTCCAACTGGTCAAGGATGTGAAGACCCTTGGGTGTTAGCTTCAGCTCTTGCTGCTGAAACAGAAAAACTAAAATTTTTAGTAGCAGTAAGACCAGGACTAATGTCCCCTACAGTTGCAGCGAGGATGGCATCTACATTTGATAGAATTTCAGATGGGAGACTGCTTATTAATGTAGTAGCTGGAGGAGATCCAGTTGAACTACAAGGAGATGGATTATATCTTGATCATGATGAAAGGTATGAAGCAGCGGATGAATTTTTAAAAGTTTGGAAATCGACATTGCAAGGTGAAACGATCTCTTTAGAAGGAAAACATATTCAAGTTACAGATAGTAAAGTTGTATTCCCACCAGTTCAAACGCCATATCCTCCTATATATTTCGGAGGATCATCAGCTGCTGGAAAAGAAGTAGCAGCTGAACATAGTGATGTATATTTAACGTGGGGAGAGCCGCCAGAGCAAGTAAAAGAAAAAGTAGAAGAAGTAAGAAAACTTGCAGAAGAGAAGGGGCGTACAGTCCGATTTGGCATTAGATTACACGTAATTGTAAGAGAGACAGAAGAAGAAGCATGGGAAGAGGCCGAACATTTAATTCAATATGTGGATAATGAAACAATTGAGCTTGCTCAAAAGACATTTGCAAGATATGATTCGGTTGGTCAAAAACGGATGACACATTTAAATAAAGGTACGAGAGAGTCGTTAGAGATAAGCCCTAATTTATGGGCTGGAATCGGACTTGTAAGAGGTGGGGCAGGTACTGCACTTGTAGGCGATCCGCATACAGTAGCAGAAAGGATAAAAGAATATGAATCGTTAGGAATTGATACGTTTGTTTTATCAGGATATCCGCATTTAGAAGAAGCGTATGAAGTGGCAGAATTGTTATTCCCATTATTGAAAGACAAGAAGAAAGAAGAAAATAAAATTGTTGGTGAAATGATTGCTGATGCATATGCATTAAAAAAATAGTGAGAAATAAAGTTTCACTTATTTATTGCTTCATTTTGTTTACTGCCTGTTAATAGGGTATAAAAAATCCGCAAGTTATTCGCTTGCGGGTTTTCATCGTAAATTATTAGAAAATATGGTAAAATCAAAGGGTAACTTAAGGTGCGGTTGGTTGTTCAATTATCACTTCTCCGAGTAGGAGGGGGGTGATAATACGTGAGTGAAATAGCGTTGCTACTGCAGGGTGGACTGTTTCTCGTTGCATTGTTAACGTTCGTCGTCGTTTTAATAGACAAGCTCAAAAAATAACAACCCACCTATGCCTATAGAATGTGGGTTGTTTTGTTTGTAAGAAACAAATAGGATAAATGAACAATCCAATCTGCTAAGTTACGTGGACTAGTGTGTAGCCGCACACTAGTCTTTTTTATTTATATACAATTTATAATTGGTTTATGTGATTGTATTGTTCTTTTCATACTCATTATAACACAGTGTCTTTTCATCAAGAAAGGAGACCGTATGTTCTGGTATCTATTATATAGTAGGTGCTTTTTCTTTGAACAGCCCATCCATATACTGTTTTAAACTTTGGACATAAAATTTCTGTGTATTCACATTATTTACACCGACAATGGGTGATGGAAGGTCAAATCTTTTTTCTGATAAATGAACGACAACATCAAAGATGTCAAACAAGCGAATGAAGCAAAACAGACCGTCTTTATCGCTAAGTAAAATAAAGTAATGATTTTCACTACTTGTATTTAGCGTATTCCATAAAGAACTTTTGCTTAAATCACGTACAATGCTTTTTTCTTTTAGTTCCACGAAATCTGCATTTGAGAGAATGGTAGAAATATCAATTGCATCTTGATCTTCAAAGTAGCCATCAACTGCTTGTACAGCGAATGTATAAGCCATTTTTAATATACTCATTTTATATTTACGGTTATCTAATAGTAATTCACGTTGAATAGAACTCGCTACTTTCGTTACACGTTCCTCTTTCCAAATTTCATTATGTAAGGAAATATCGTGCTTTTTACATAGTTTCATAATTAATGCATTAGAATAAAGAATTTCGTCGCTTACTTCGACAACATCAGTCTCAGCAGCCGCAAGTTCCTCACCGTGCTCATTCGTATAGAGTGGGGAATCAATTTGTCTTTTCATTTGTTCAATCTTAAATTGACTCAATTTATGCCTAATTAAAGGACGATCAATATTTGTTGTCATTTGTTCATGACAAGTATCACAAATTGAGTTTGTGAAATAATATCCACATAATATTTCTGGAATGACATATTGTTCACTAAGTTCTTTCGTATCTTTTCTGCAAATGATGCATTGTGTCATTTTTATCACCTTTACCTGCAAATTTGTATGTAATCTCATTGTAGTGTATTTATTGGTATTTTGGAATATTGTAAAGGAAAATATTATGTGAAATTCATACTTATTTTGGTACAATGAAGAGAAGTGCTAGTTTAAAGGAGGCCATTTTTTTGAAATCAAAAGTGCACTTTTGGACATTAGAAGTGCTAATGGTTGTAGGAATCATATTTATTTGCACAAAAATATCATTTTTATTTCAACCGATTGGTATCTTCATATCAACATTATTTTTCCCAATCTTAATCGCGCTTTTTTTATACTTCATATTTAATCCTGTATTAATCTTTTTGGAGAATAAAAAAGTACCTAGAAATTTAGCGATATTGCTGTTATATCTTTTTATCATAACATTAACTGCGGTTGGCGTTGGAGTAGTTGTTCCTACGATTTCACAACAGCTAATGGACTTAGTAAAAAATATGCCAGGCTACATAAAAGAGGGAAAAGTATACATACAAGAATTATCACATCATAGGTTGTTTGAATGGTTATCTACACAAAACTACGTTTCCATTGAAACAATTGAAAAAAATGCGATTGAATACTTAAAAGATATACCAAATACAATTACGTCGAGTGCAACGGCTTTATTTGGTATTATCACGAACGTTGCATTAGTTGTATTTACTGTACCGTTCATTTTATTTTACATGTTTAAAGATGGACATGCCTTTCCAGGAAAAGCGGTAAGTTTATTACCAGAGTCTTACCGTGAAGAGGGGCTTCGTATCATTAAGGAAACGAACGAAACATTATCTGCATATATTCAAGGGCAAGCGCTCGTTTGTATATTTGTAGGTGCGTTTACTTTTATCGGTTATTTAATTATTGATTTACCGTACGCTTTCGTTTTAGGAATTATCGCAGCATTTACAAACATCATTCCTAACTTAGGTCCATTTATCGGGGCAGCACCAGCTGTTATTGTAGGACTGTTCGTATCTCCGATGCAAGCCTTATACGTAATTATTATCGTAACAATTGTACAACAGTTTGAAAGTAATATTATTTCACCACGTATTATGAGCTCGAAATTAAATATTCATCCACTAACAATTATTATTTTAATTTTAGGGGTAGGTAACTTTGCGGGAATTATCGGAATGATTTTAGCAGTACCAGTTTATGCAGTAACAAAAACAGTTGTTTCGAACTTAGTGAGATTGTTTAAGACGAAGAGAAGTAACCGAAAATAGTAAAAACTGAGGAAGATACACCGCTTTTTAAGTGGTGTATCTTTTGTTTATAAATAAATAATTAAAAGTGGGTTGATTTGATTTTATTATATATTTTTTATACATCAAATTCATTGATAAACTTGTGTGATATAAGCTCTATAAAACTATGTGGAATCCCTCTGAACTATCCAAATTATTTCCTTACAGCGTGCTATCAACATCATAATCGACTCCTTTCAATTCTATATAGTTAAACGATTAAAGGTGAGTGTAGTACTTGCTTCTACGATCTCGAATTTCATCAATAACTTGTTTATATTGTCTTTCTTGTTTTAATTCATTTTGAGATATTGTTTCTTTTTGAATCGTAATCGTTAAAAAGAAAAGGTGAAACTTCATATGTGAATTCCTCCTTTCGAATTGGAATTACAGATGACTACAGTAATGACTTTGTCTTTCTTTTACAGAATTCATAGCCTGATTAATTTGTCGTTCATGAAGCATTTCAGACTC
>NZ_JAKUEU010000133.1:0-7851 GCF_022663075.1 Bacillus cereus group sp. BfR-BA-01441 | reverse complement strand
TTGGCCTGAAATCGGATGGCACGGTAGTAGCGGTGGGCCGAAATAAAGAAGGAGAATGCAATGTAAGCAGTTGGCAAGGTATTGTGGCAGTCACAGCGGGTGACTGGCATACAGTCGGTCTTAAATTGGACGGCACATTGACGACTGTGGGGAATAATCGATATGGTCAATGCAATGTAAGTAGCTGGCGAGGTATTGTAGCGGTCAGGGCTGGGTATCTTCATACTGTTGGTCTTAAACGAGACGGTACGGTGACAGCAGTGGGGAATGATAAACATAACCAGTGTGATGTAAGTGGCTGGCGAGATATTGTAGCAATAGCGGCTGGTACGAATCATACAATCGGACTTAAATCAAACGGTACCGTGGTGGCAGTGGGTTGGAATGAGTATGGTCAATGTAACGTAAGTGATTGGAGAGATATTGTAGCGATAGCGGCTGGTTGTGCACATACAGTCGGACTAAAATCAGACGGCACGGTGATCGCGGTAGGTAATAATGAATTTGGCCAATGCGATGTAGTTAGCTGGCGCGACATTCGGTTACCTGGCAAATAGTCAATTTACAATAAATCATTAGTAATATTATTCTATTTTAGGAGTAATTATGGAATAGGATATGTAGAAAATAATTAAACTTAAATCTGCTGAATAAGAATCTCTTTTGAAAAGGGATTCTTATTATTTTTCATAAAATGAGGGTGTAAATGGAATTTTTGAACAAATTTTATTTCAAAATTACAGTAGAAGATATAAATTAAAAAGTATAGAGGAGATAAAGGAATGCTTAAAAGGTTTTTACTTTCTTTACCGGATGTTTTACTTATATGTATCGTTCTCTACATAATGTACACAAATTCTTTTAGTTTTGGACAGATGCTAGTAATTTCCATTGCAATCGGAATTATTGGTGGTCTTGCTATTAGAATTTGTAAGGATGTATTCACGTATATAAGATGGACAATTAAACAAAGAAAAAATTGAATATGTTTAATAGTTATTAGGAGGGAATGAAATGACTAAGAAAAAGAATAGAGTGAAAAACGAGATAGTACTTTGGTCACTAACAGCAATTGTTCTGTTAATTGTATGGTACTTTTATCAAAAATAAAAACGCAACGTACTAAAAAAGCACGATGCGTTTTTATTATTTTTTTTGCCAATTTTCTTTTATAAAGTCTTCACGCCCAGATTCTTTTTGCTCAGTAGCATATTTCTCTGGATTCTTTTTATAGAAATGTTGGTGGTATTCCTCTGCTTCGTAAAAAGGTGCAGTAGGACGAATTTCAGTCACGATTGGATCTTTAAACATACCGCTTTCTGCAAGAGCTTGTTTTGATTTTTCAGCAAGCCCTTTTTGTGTTTCGTTATGATAAAAAATAGCGGTACGATAAGATGGACCACGGTCAAAAAATTGTCCGCCATCATCAGTTGGATCGATTTGTGGCCAATATAAGTCTAGTAATTTCTGATAAGGAAAAATAGAAGGATCGAATGTAATTTGAACAACTTCTAAATGTCCAGATGTTCCAGCTTTTACTTGTTCATATGTTGGGTTTTCTACATGACCTCCTGCATAGCCAGAAAGTACTTTATGAATACCAGGAAGTTCATCAAATGGTTTTACCATGCACCAAAAGCAACCGCCTGCGAAGGTTGCGAGTTCGTATGTTTTTTCGGACATTGCTGTAATCCTCCTAAATGTATATGTTTTATATAGTATTATATAAATTGTTTTATTGCGCAATAAAAAAGATTTGAAAATATATGTTTTTTACAAACAAGATCCTCCGCTCACATCAATTAATTGTCCAGTAACCCAGCGGCTGTCTGGAGAAGCAAGGAATGCAGCAGTATCGGCAATGTCTTCTACTTCACCTAAGCGATTGAAAGCGGAAATAGTAGTAGCGTACTGCTTCATCATCGGGTCGCTCAAGAGTTCTGCATTCATATCTGTTTTAATAAATCCTGGAAGTATTGCATTCACCGTTATTCCTCGTGCTCCAAGCTGTTTTGCTAGCGTAAAAGTCATTGTATTAATAGCGCCTTTCGTCATACTATATGCAACAAAATCAGGTAAAGAAATGCGGGTGGCAGCGGATGAAATATTAATAATTCGGCTATTGTCACGTAAACGTGGTAGTGCTAGTTGAATGATAAAGAATGGAGCTTTTGCATTTACTGAAACCATTCTATCAAAAAACTGTTCAGTCGTTTCTTCAATAAAAGCACCAGGACCAATGCCAGCATTGTTTATTAAAATATCAAATTGTGTTTCACCAGTGCGCTTTTGTAATTCAGTATCTAAAGCGTTATAAAGGTTTTCTACACCGTGTAAGGATTCTAGATTTGCGCCGATAGAAAAAGCTTGGCCACCATCTGATCGAATTTCATGAACAGTTTCTTCAGCGTCATCTTTTCGACTACCGTAATGAACAGCAACCAATGCACCGTCATTTGCTAAACGTTTAGCGATCGCTCGTCCAATTCCTCGGCTTGCTCCTGTAACTAACGCTACTTTCCCTTTTAACATAGTTTCCTCATCTCCTCATAAACTTTATAAGTTTTTCTTTATGTAGTAATGCAAACATACTTAAGTAATATATGAGTGTATGTAAGTAATGCATTCCAATTTTGATTTGAGAAAAAATAAATAGAATGAATTTTGATTTTTTTGAAAAAAACATATTGACAACGAAAAGAACAACGTCCTATAATACGTGTAACAAATAAAAGTTAATTAAGAATTTTCTAACTTTATATGTTGTATATGCAAAGAAGAGGAAAGTAGATGATTATGATCGTTTCAGAGAGCTACTCCAAGGCTGTGAGGGTAGTAACAATCGAATCATTGAAGATCACCTCGGAGCATCGCTTGCGAAAGGGAAACTGAGTAGAGGGCGGCGGCATCGTCTCCGGTAAAAGGACGGAGGTCTGATTGGACCTACAAAGCTTATATTTCGTGAGAAGTATAAGGAAGCTGAGTGGTAACGCGAAACTCTCGCCTCAGCAATCAAAGCTACTAAATTGTAGTAGTTGATTGCTGAGGCGAGAGTTTTTATTTTTAAAAATAGAAGAAGAGAATGCGTAGAAGAGGAGAGTAAATGATAAAGATTGTTTCAGAGAGCTGCCCCGAGGCTGTGAGGGTGGTAACAATTCACTCATTGAAAATCACCTTGGAGCACTACTTTTGAAAACTAGTAAAAAGTAGCGGGGTTGTTCCCGATAGAAAAACAAAAGTCTAATTGGACTTGCAGAGCTTATATTTCGTGAGAAGTATAAGGAAGCTGAGTGGTACCACGATTCCCTCGTCTCAGCAATGGATTGCTACAAGTATGTAAGTAATCGATTGTTGAGACGAGTATATTTTTAAGGTTTATATACTGAATATTCTGTTAAAAATACTCATCTCAGCAATCGATGTAGAAATAGATTGCAAAAAATAGAGAAAAAAAGAGGAGCGATGTGAGATGGGAAACCAGTACATTTACATGAATGGGGAATTTGTAGAAAAAGAAAAGGCAGTTGTTTCAGTATATGATCACGGTTTTTTATACGGAGACGGTGTATTTGAAGGGATTCGTAGTTACGGAGGAAATGTATTTTGTTTAAAAGAACATGTGAAACGATTGTATGAATCAGCGAAATCTATTTTACTAACAATTCCAATGACGGTAGAAGAAATGGAAGAAGCAGTTTTACATACACTCCAAAAAAACGAATATACTGATGCTTACATTCGCTTAATTGTCTCAAGAGGAAAAGGTGACTTAGGGCTCGATCCGAGAAGTTGTGTGAAGCCGAGCGTAATTATCATTGCAGAACAATTAAAGTTATTCCCACAAGAATTTTATGATAATGGGCTAAGCGTTGTATCTGTTGCATCAAGACGTAATACGCCAGATGCGTTAGATCCACGTATTAAGTCAATGAATTATTTAAATAACGTACTTGTAAAAATTGAAGCAGCACAAGCAGGAGTGTTAGAGGCTCTTATGTTAAATCAACAAGGATATGTTTGTGAAGGTTCTGGTGATAATGTTTTCGTTGTGAAAGATGGAAAAGTATTAACCCCGCCATCCTATTTAGGAGCATTAGAAGGTATTACGAGAAATAGTGTTATCGAGCTATGTGAGCGACTGAGTATTCCGTGTGAGGAAAGACCGTTCACTCGCCATGATGTATATGTAGCGGATGAAGTATTTTTAACAGGAACAGCAGCGGAGTTAATTCCAGTTGTAAAAGTTGATTCCAGAGAAATTGGAGATGGGAAACCAGGAAGTGTAACGAAACAATTGACCGAAGAATTTAAAAAATTAACGAGAGAAAGAGGAGTACGTGTTCCCGGGCTGACGGAAAGCTTAGCCTAAATAAGGAGAGGAGTTAATGGAAATGAAGCAGCAGTATACAGCGTATGAGAAGTTACAGTATGAAGAAATGACAGGCGCTGGGCACGTGATTCAATGTTTGAAGAAATTGGGTGTAACGACCGTTTTCGGCTATCCAGGCGGAGCGATTTTACCAGTATACGATGCGTTATACGAAAGTGGTTTGAAACATGTTTTAACTCGTCATGAGCAAGCTGCCATTCATGCGGCTGAAGGATATGCGAGAGCTTCTGGAAAGGTCGGGGTAGTCTTTGCTACCTCTGGCCCAGGGGCGACAAATTTAGTTACGGGCTTAGCAGACGCTTATATGGATTCGATTCCTTTAGTTGTCATTACCGGGCAAGTTGCAACGCCTTTAATTGGTAAAGATGGATTTCAAGAAGCGGATGTTGTCGGAATTACAGTACCTGTTACGAAGCATAATTACCAGGTTCGTGATGTGAATCATGTATCACGAATTGTGCAAGAAGCTTTTTACATCGCCAAAAGCGGGCGCCCGGGACCAGTATTAATTGATATTCCAAAAGATGTTCAAAATGCAAAAGTCACCAGTTTCTTTAATGAAGAAGTTGATATTCCGGGGTACAAACCAGAATTTGTACCAGACAGCATGAAACTTAGAGAGGTGGCTAAAGCAATTTCAAAATCTAAGCGTCCACTTCTTTATATTGGAGGAGGTGTCATTCATTCAGGTGGATCCGATGAACTCTTCGAATTCGCAAGGGAGAACCGTATTCCAGTCGTTTCAACTTTAATGGGACTTGGTGCATATCCACCGGATGATTCATTGTTTCTAGGGATGCTTGGTATGCATGGGACATACGCTGCTAATATGGCGGTAACAGAATGTGATTTACTACTTGCATTAGGTGTTCGCTTCGATGATCGTGTAACAGGAAAATTAGAACTTTTTTCTCCAAACTCGAAAAAAGTACATATTGATATTGATTCTTCTGAGTTTCATAAAAATGTAACTGTAGAACATCCGATTGTTGGTGATGTAAAAAAAGCGTTACACATGCTGTTACATATGTCTATTTATACACAAACAGACGAATGGCTTCAGAAAGTAAAGACATGGAAAGAAGAATATCCACTTTCTTATAAGCAAAAAGAATCTGAGTTAAAACCACAGCATGTGATCAACTTAGTAAGTGAATTAACGAATGGTGAAGCGATTGTCACAACAGAAGTAGGTCAGCATCAAATGTGGGCTGCTCACTTCTATAAAGCAAGAAAACCTCGGACGTTCCTTACCTCTGGAGGATTAGGAACGATGGGGTTTGGTTTTCCAGCAGCAATTGGTGCTAAGCTAGCTAAAAAAGAAGAACTTGTCATTTGTATTGCAGGTGACGCTTCTTTTCAAATGAACATTCAAGAACTACAAACAATTGCTGAAAATAACATCCCTGTAAAAGTATTTATCATAAATAACAAATTTTTAGGGATGGTAAGGCAATGGCAAGAAATGTTTTATGAAAATCGTTTATCAGAATCAAAAATTGGATCACCAGATTTTGTGAAAGTAGCAGAAGCTTATGGAGTAAAGGGATTAAGAGCAACAAATTCAACCGAGGCAAAACAAGTGATGTTAGAAGCATTTGCTTATGAAGGTCCTGTCGTAGTTGATTTTTGTGTAGAAGAAGGTGAAAACGTATTTCCGATGGTTCCGCCAAACAAAGGGAATAACGAAATGATTATGAAGAGGTGGGAAGAATGAGTCATACTTTTTCACTCGTTATTCATAACGAGCCAAGCGTCTTATTACGTATAAGTGGGATTTTTGCTCGGCGTGGTTATTATATTTCTTCTTTACATTTAAAAGAAAGAGATACTAGTGGTGTTTCTGAAATGAAACTCACAGCAGTTTGTACTGAAAATGAAGCGACATTACTTGTTAGTCAGTTGAAAAAATTAATTGATGTTCTGCAAGTAAATAAATTATAAGGAGTGTATGGAATATGAAAACATATTATGAAAAAGATGCAAATGTAGAGTTATTACAAGGAAAAACTGTTGCAGTAGTTGGTTATGGATCACAAGGTCATGCGCAAGCACAAAATTTACGTGATTCTGGTGTAGAGGTTGTAGTTGGTGTTCGTCCTGGTAAGTCGTATGAAGTAGCGAAAGCGGATGGATTTGAAGTAATGTCTGTTTCAGAAGCGGTTCGAACCGCACAAGTTGTACAAATGTTATTGCCAGATGAACAGCAAGCTCATGTGTATAAAGCAGAGGTAGAAGAGAATCTTCGTGAAGGACAAATGTTACTTTTCTCACATGGATTTAACATTCACTTCGGACAAATTAATCCGCCAAGTTACGTAGATGTAGCGATGGTCGCGCCAAAAAGTCCAGGTCATCTCGTTCGCCGTGTATTTCAAGAAGGAAATGGTGTTCCAGCATTAGTCGCAGTGCATCAAGATGCGACGGGAACAGCGCTACATGTAGCACTAGCGTATGCAAAAGGTGTAGGGTGTACACGTGCGGGGGTAATTGAAACGACATTCCAAGAAGAAACCGAAACGGATTTATTCGGTGAGCAAGCTGTACTTTGCGGCGGGGTAACTGCACTTGTGAAGGCCGGGTTCGAAACGTTAACGGAAGGTGGATATCGTCCTGAAATTGCATATTTTGAATGTTTGCATGAATTAAAGCTAATTGTTGACTTAATGTACGAAGGTGGATTGACGACTATGCGCCATTCTATTTCAGATACGGCAGAGTTTGGAGATTATGTAACAGGATCGAGAATTGTTACAGATGAAACGAAGAAGGAAATGAAGCGTGTTCTGACAGAAATTCAGCAAGGTGAATTTGCGAAGAAATGGATTTTAGAAAATCAAGCAGGGCGTCCGACGTATAACGCAATGAAAAAAGCAGAACAAAATCATCAATTAGAAAAAGTGGGAGCAGAGCTTCGTGAAATGATGAGCTGGATTCATGCACCGAAAGAATTAGTAAAGAAATAGAGTAAGAGAGTATAAATGAAAAATATGTAAGAGGGGATTTGACAAGATGAGAAGTGACATGATTAAAAAAGGTTTTGATAAAGCACCGCACCGTAGTTTATTAAAAGCAACTGGTTTGAAAGATGAAGATTTTGATAAACCTTTCATAGCGATTTGTAATTCTTTTATTGAAATTATTCCAGGGCATAAACACTTGAACGAGTTTGGGAAACTTGTAAAAGAGGCAGTTCGCGCGGCAGGTATGGTACCATTCGAATTCAATACAATTGGAGTTGACGATGGTATTGCGATGGGACATATCGGTATGCGTTATTCTCTTCCGAGTCGTGAAATTATTGCAGATTCAGTAGAAACGGTTGTAAATGCACACTGGTTTGACGGCATGATTTGTATCCCAAACTGTGACAAAATTACACCAGGTATGATGATGGCTGCACTACGTATTAATATTCCGACTGTGTTTGTTTCAGGCGGCCCGATGGCGGCTGGAAAAAC
>NZ_JAKUEU010000132.1:0-7907 GCF_022663075.1 Bacillus cereus group sp. BfR-BA-01441 | reverse complement strand
CGCAATGGAAGTTATCGATTCACTTACACTTTCATTCAACCGTGCGCGTCAGGCAGCGATTACGCAAGAAATTACGGAAATCGTTGGTGGAGCAGCAGCGTTAGAATAGTATTAAAAAGCGGAAGCGGTTCGTTCAGAATGAGAGGGGGATGGAGCTTTTGACGTAGAGGCGATTTGTGCCTCGTAGGAAAAAGCGAAGCCACCGAACATTCTAACCGCTGGAGATAGATTCAATAAAAAGCGGAAGCGGCTCTTTCAGGAGAGTCGCGTAAGCTAAACTAATAAAAAATTAAAAGCTAACTTCTCTGATAGAGGTAGCTAATTAAAAGAAAGCTAGGAGGGAACCCGATGAATAAAGGGCGCGTTACGCAAATCATGGGTCCGGTTGTAGACGTTAAGTTTGATGGCGGAAAGCTACCAGAAATCTACAATGCCCTTACGGTAAAACAAAGCAACGAAAACGGAAGCATGAACTTAACATTTGAAGTTGCACTTCATTTAGGTGATGATACAGTTCGTACAGTTGCGATGTCTTCCACAGATGGACTTGTTCGTGGCACAGAAGTAGAAGATACTGGTAAAGCAATCTCTGTACCAGTTGGTGATGCAACACTTGGACGTGTATTCAACGTATTAGGTGATGCAATTGACTTAGATGGTGAACTTCCTGCGGATGTACACCGTGATCCAATTCACCGTCAAGCACCTGCATTCGAAGAATTATCTACTAAAGTAGAAATTCTTGAAACTGGTATTAAAGTAGTAGACTTACTTGCTCCTTACATTAAGGGTGGTAAGATCGGCCTATTCGGTGGTGCCGGCGTAGGTAAAACAGTATTAATTCAGGAATTAATCAATAACATCGCACAAGAGCACGGTGGTATCTCTGTATTCGCTGGTGTAGGTGAGCGTACTCGTGAGGGTAATGACTTATACCACGAAATGAGCGATTCTGGCGTAATCAAGAAAACTGCGATGGTATTCGGACAAATGAACGAGCCACCTGGAGCACGTCAACGTGTTGCATTAACAGGTTTAACAATGGCTGAGCATTTCCGTGATGAGCAAGGACAAGACGTACTTCTGTTCATCGATAACATCTTCCGTTTCACGCAAGCGGGTTCTGAAGTATCTGCCCTTCTTGGTCGTATGCCATCTGCGGTAGGTTACCAACCAACACTTGCAACAGAAATGGGTCAATTACAAGAGCGTATTACATCTACAAATAAAGGGTCTATCACGTCTATCCAAGCGGTATATGTACCAGCCGATGACTATACTGACCCAGCACCAGCTACAACGTTCGCTCACTTAGATGCAACAACAAACTTAGAGCGTCGTTTAACGCAAATGGGTATTTACCCAGCCGTAGATCCATTAGCATCTACATCTCGTGCACTTTCTCCAGAAATCGTAGGAGAAGAGCATTATGAAGTAGCTCGTCAAGTACAGCAAACTTTACAACGTTATAAAGAACTTCAAGATATCATCGCTATCTTAGGTATGGATGAGTTATCTGAAGAAGATAAGTTAGTTGTACATCGTGCTCGTCGTATTCAATTCTTCTTATCTCAAAACTTCCACGTAGCTGAGCAGTTTACAGGTCAAAAAGGTTCTTACGTACCTGTAAAGAATACAGTTAGTGGTTTCAAAGAAATTCTAGAAGGAAAATATGATGACCTTCCAGAAGATGCATTCCGCTTAGTAGGTGGCATTGAAGAAGTTATTGAAAACGCGAAGAAAATGATGGCGTAAGGCCTTAGGAGGGACGAAGTATGAAGACATTTCCAGTCAGTATTGTAACTCCTGATGGACCGGTTTACGAAAAAGAAGTAGAAATGGTAAGTGTAAAAGCAGAGAGTGGGGAAATGGGGATCTTACCAGGTCACATTCCAACTGTTGCACCATTAAAAATTAGTGCAGTTCGTCTGAAAAATGGTGGACACACTGATTATGTAGCAGTAAGCGGTGGCTTTATCGAAGTTCGTCCAGATAAAGTGACTGTATTATCATCATCTGCTGAAGAAGCAAACCATATCGATATCCATCGCGCAAATGAAGCGAAGCGTCGCGCTGAGCAACGTCTGCAAGATAAACAAGCACATGTTGACTTTAAACGTGCAGAAATGGCATTACAACGTGCCGTAAACCGTTTAAACGTTTCCGATATGAAGTAAAAAAATCCGTAAGGGCTTTGCCTTTACGGATTTTTTTGTGTGTATTTTATGGATAATTTTACAAAAATGGTATAATTATATTGATGCTTGTATAAGTAGAAGTGTACAACAATTTATATTTCATAAAGGGGATGGATCAATGATTGGTGAAATGAAGCGAGAAGCATTGTACTCTTTAAAGGGAAAATGGGGACTAGGTGTTGGATCAACAATTTTATATTTTATTTTAAGTTATGTCGTTTCGATGGCTGCAATGCTTATACTGTTAATTCCAGGAATTATTATATTTCTCTCAGTTGCAGGCTTAACTGGATCATTTGAAGAGGAAACGATGTCAATTGGAGCAGGTATTACCTTTGGAATTTTTTATTGCATTATGATAATTTTGAGTAACGCATCGTATGGGATTACGTCATATGGTTATACAAATGTATTTTTACAGATTAGTAAACGAGAAGATGCTAAAGTAGATTACTTATTCGAAGGATTTCGTGGCTTTAAAAGAATGATGAAAACAATGTGGGCAATGCTTGCGATTTTGTTATATACAGGTACATGGATTCCGATGCTGTTAATAGGCTTATTTGCATTGTTAGGTGAAGAAGGGAATACGTCATTTGCAATAGCTTTCTTCGTACTATTAGCAATTTCAATTGTTGGTATGATTGTGATGTATTTTTCTTATGCACTGACGTACTATGTGATGATTGAAAATCCAGAATATAGTGTTTCGCAGGCGATGAAGGAAAGTAAGAATCTTATGAAGGGTCATAAGTTAGATTTGTTTCTTTTATGGCTGAGCTTCATAGGATGGGCTATTTTAGCGCTGCTTACTTTTGGAATAGGATTTCTTTGGCTTAGTCCGTATATGAGTACGACGACAGCACACTTTTATCGCTACATTTCAAAAGGTGAATTTCAATAGGAACATGCTATACTAATAGAATTATTGTGTATAGGAGGCGAGGCTACGCATGATTAGTGATTTAAAAGGAGAAGCACTAGATTCATTAGAAGGGAAATGGGGATTAGCTGTTGGAGCTACACTACTCATTTCAATTCTTATCACGGCTTTTAGTTTTAGTGTTGATTGGGGATTTTCTTTAATTTTCGGTTGGCAAAAAACAAATGGTTCACTTTCAACGAATATTCTTTCATTTTTTGTTACTGGACCGTTAACTTTAGGTGGATATTACCTTGGTTTAAATATCCTTCGTGAAAAGCAAGCTAGTATTGGTAATGTATTTATTTGGTTTTCAGAGGGAAAGAGATTTCTAAAATCATTTTTATTATATTTATTAGTAAATCTTTATCTTTTCTTATGGACGTTATTGTTCATTATTCCAGGTATTATTAAATCATTTTCTTATGCGATGACATACTTTATTATAAACGATCATCCTGAGTATTCACTGAACCAAGCTATTACAGAAAGTCGTCGTATGATGGATGGACATAAGATGGAGTATTTCATTTTATGTTTAAGTTTTATTGGCTGGTTTATATTAAGTTGTATTACGTTAGGGATTGGATTCTTATGGTTAATTCCATATTTCTATACGACATCTGCAGCTTTTTACGAAGAGATTGCAGATGAATATTATGAGAAAAAAATTTAGCACTATAAAACCCCCAGTATGAATTATTTGTTCATACTGGGGGTTTTTTGTAGAAATTTTATAAATTGATTACTAGTAAGTGGTTTACTGAAATAGTAACCTTGCATATATTTACAGTTATGTTTTTGCAGAAACTTAAGTTGTTTTTCGGTTTCAATTCCTTCGGCAACGACTGAAAGATTTAAAGTATTTGCGAGGGAAAGTATTGTAGAAACGATGGCTCGTTCTTCAGGACGATGATCAGCTAATTGTGTAAATTCTCTCGGTACTTTTAATGTGTCGATTGGAAAAATTGATAAATAAGCAAGAGAAGAATACCCAGTACCGAAGTCATCAATGGAAGTTTGGATACCGTACTCTTTTAATTGCTTCAGTCTCAATAATGTTTCTTTCTCGTCAATCATTGCAATTCTTTCTGTTAACTCAAGTGTTACATATTTTGGATCGACTTGCACGTCGTTTAATATTTGTGAAATGTTTTCGATTAATTGATCTTGCCGGAATTCTTTTGCGGATAAATTAACACTTATTTTTAAATTTTGGTAGCCAAAGGTATGCCATACTTTTAATTGGAGACAAGCTTCTTGTAATACCCAATGTCCAAGTGGGACTACTTGTGGCGTCTCTTCTACAATTGGAATAAACTCACATGGTGAAATGTCACCTAATAGTGGGTGTTTCCAACGTATTAAAGCTTCAGCACCGATAATTTTATTTGTTGTCGTATCAATTTGTGGTTGATAAACGAGATAAAATTCTTTGTTTACTAAAGCGATTGGCAAATCTTTTTCAATTCGAGCTTTTCGTTCCATTTTTTTATATAGTTCTTTCGTGTAAAGAGAGCTACCGTTTTTTCCTTTATTCTTTGCTTCGTACATGGCCATATCAGCATGCTGCAAAATGGATAGCGCATCTTCACCTGCTTCAGGATATATTGCAATTCCGATACTCGGTGAGATTTGTAAATGTTGATTTTCGATTTCAAATGGCTCATTCATGGCCGCTACAATCCTATCAGCTATTTTTTGGACATCTGGCTTTTTTTTGTAATTCTCGATAAGGATTGTGAACTCATCCCCAGCTAGCCGCGCGAGTTTCATATTTGATGTTGCTATTCTTTCGAGCCTTTTTGCTACTGCGATGAGTAATAGGTCTCCTACTCGATGACCGAGGGTATCATTAATAACCTTAAAACGGTCTAGGTCGAGAAACATAACAGCAAAAGGCTTTTTCGATATTTTTGCTCGCGCAATTGCCTGTTCTAAATGTTGATGAAATGCACGACGATTTGCAAGCTCTGTTAAAGTATCATGGTATGCTAGGAAGTTGATTTGTTCTTGTTGTTGTTTGCTTTCCGTAATATCTTTAATCATTAAATAAACCCCAGAAATTTTCTCCTTTAAAAAGATCGGTACGGCGGTAACGTGCAAGTAGTAAATATCTCTGTTTTTATGGTAAGCCCGTATTTCTAAAGAAATAGAATATCCCTTTTTCACGCGATGAAAGGCGTTAATCATTTCTTCTAAATCTTCTTCGTATATGAGTGAGTAGTAAGGCTGGTTTAATAATTCATTCGTTTGATAACCGAGTAAAGTAGTACCAGCGTTATTTACTTTGAGAAAATTACCGTACAAATCTAATGTGAAAATTGGATCGGGATGATGCTCGTATAAAGATTTAAACATTTGTTGATTATGATAGAGTTCATTTTTCTGTTCTACTAAATCTTCTGTACGTAGTTTAATTTGTTTCTCGAGTTCTGAGTTGAATTGCATTTGAGCGATCAATAATATTTTATTTTGTTTTCGAACTAAACTATGACGTATGAGAACGAAAGAAAAAGTTATTATAAGTCCGATTACTATAATAGGCGCAAAAACGTATTCAACTAATATAAAAACAATAAGCATTACTACCGAAATATACGGTAATGATAATCGGATTGATTCGCCAATTTTAGGTGTTAGTAGTACTTGTTCTTGTTTTTCAGGCTTTTTTGTATGGAGAATACAGGCGATTGCTACTAGTACTAAGGTTACTTGATAGAAAGGCGTAACTGTAAACATAGAATACTCTGGTATGAAGTATTTTATATAAGCATAAATCGCATCTGTAGTAGCATATAAAATTAAAGCACTGCCAAGAAGTGCACCGACCTTTTTAGGTAATAAGGATAGTGGTTTGAATAAAAGGTTGATTCCTATTAAGAGAAAGAGTAAATCAGCCATTGGATAGGTAAGTTGAACAAATATGTCGATATAGGATGTTGTAAAGATATGAATAGTTCGTTCAATAAGTAAGTAGTAACTTAAAGTAAATTGGGCTGTAACGATAATACAAATATCACATAGCATAAAAAGTTTTTCTAATAAATCTCGGTTATAAATGATTTCGTATAGAAAGGCAAACGTAAAGCTAACTAAAAAAAGTAAGTAAAAAAAGTCAGATGGATCAACGAACGTATAGAAGTCCTTTACAATTAAACGCTGATAGGCAACGACTATATCACCGATAAAATAAGAGAGAGCTCCAACAGATAATATGATCCAAAATAAACGAGATAGCCCTTCTTTCATGTTTGAAAAATAAAGTATATAACTACAAGCGATAATATCAATTAATAGGGTGCTCGTTCCGATTAATAGCTGAAAAGGAAATGAGTATTCATATACAAAAGGCATTGCTACATAGTGAAGCGTTATAGACAGCAATACAATGCTTATAAGAATACTTACATGTGTTTGTTTTTTCATTTATATCACCTACGGTTTCTTGAAAAGCATATATAAGTTTTATATTTATTTTGCACAATTATAGCAAGTTGTAAAGATAGATTTTAATAATTCTTGTTTCTGTCTCCCAACATATCGACATAGGAATTTGAAGTTTGCTATAATGATTAGAATAGTTGCATTATTTAGAAAAATTTAAAAATAATAATTACTGCAACTAGGACATATTGTTTACTATGTGAACTTGTTCTTAATTTAGGGGGGAGGGTTTCACAATGGCAAGTGTATATGAAAATAGTTATATGATCGTTTTGATTTTCTTGCTATTAGGTATATTGCTGCCGGTAGTGGCTCTTACATTAGGAAGGATGCTGCGCCCAAATAAACCAAGTGCAGCAAAGGCGACGACGTATGAGAGTGGAATTGAGCCTTTTCATGATGCAAATATTCGGTTTCATGCTCGTTATTATATTTTCGCTTTATTGTTTGTGATCTTTGATGTAGAAACTTTATTTTTATATCCTTGGGCTGTTGCGTATGACAAGCTAGGTTTATTTGCATTAATTGAAATGCTCATCTTTGTTGTAATGTTGCTAGTTGGATTAGCGTATGCTTGGAAAAAGAAGGTGTTACAATGGTTATAAATTTTGAGGAATTACATCCAAATGAGCGAGCAGAATTAGAACGAAATATCTTTTTTTCTACATTGGAACAGTTGAAAGGATGGGCGAGGAGCAACTCTTTATGGCCGATGACATTCGGACTGGCATGCTGTGCAATTGAAATGATGGGGGTAGGCTCATCACATTACGATTTAGATCGATTTGGGTCATTTTTTCGAACTTCACCAAGGCAATCGGACGTCATGATTGTATCGGGAACAGTAACGAAGAAGATGGCTCCTATTGTTCGGCGTTTATATGATCAAATGCCCGAACCAAAATGGGTTATTGCGATGGGATCTTGTGCGACAGCAGGTGGTCCGTATGTAAATTCATATGCTGTTGTGAAAGGTGTAGACCAAATCGTACCAGTTGATGTGTATATTCCTGGTTGTCCCCCAAATCCAGCTGCTTTAATCTATGGGATTAATAAATTAAAAGAGAAAATTCGTTACGAGGCAAAGACCGGAAAGCAGGTGACGAATAAATGAGTAATCCAAATAAAGATTTAGAGGATCTGAAAAAAGAAGCAGCTAGGCGTGCGAAAGAAGAAGCGAGAAAACGCCTTGTAGCGAAACACGAGGCGGAAATAAGTGAACTTGAGGAGGAAGATCAAGAAAAAGAGAAAGCGCTACCAAAAAATGATGATATTACTATAGAAGAAGCAAAACGACGTGCAGCAGCAGCTGCAAAGGCAAAAGCGGCGGCGTTAGCGAA
>NZ_JAKUEU010000131.1:0-8307 GCF_022663075.1 Bacillus cereus group sp. BfR-BA-01441 | reverse complement strand
GCCAGTTTCAGCGATAATAATTGCTAACATTAATACTGGATCAATACCTTCATCTTTTGCTACCTGTTTTATAACTTCACCTTTGGTACTAATAACCCCAGCGCGGGCGACCATAGCACCAAATTTCGCTTCATCTATTTGACCAGTGGTGTTACAAACAGCACCACCAGTCGTCATTCCACTTGTCTGATTACTCGCATCATGACCACCCTTTAAACTAACTGTAGAAACAGCCATAAAAAGGATAAAAATAATAATTAATAATCCACCAACTGTACCACCAATTTTCAAGAGAGCTGTTTTACCAATACCTTCAAGAAAGTCCTTCATAAACCAATCTCCTTACTTATTACTTTATCCCTTTATTTACATTGCATCTGAAAACACATTATAATTTTTTCTAAACCATAATTCTTCTTCCAAATTTGTTAAAAACACTTCCATTTTTACTTTCTTACTACCTAAATAATAGAAACCTTTACCAGCTTGTTCTTTCTTAGTTGCTTCAAATAACTCTAGGAAACTCTTATCATCCTCACTAAGACCCAATTGTAATGTTTCGTTTACGAATTCAACTTCTTTTCGTTTCATCGGTAAAATTAACATTTGAATTGCTTGGTCAAGAACCGCTTCACCATAGTTTCGATGGTCTGTTTTTGCTGAAAGGAAGTCACTAATTGATTGTGTCGCAACCGCTACACCACAGTTAAATGAACGTACAACTTTCATTAATTCAAATAAATATTCCATTGCAACAACAACTTTCGGATCAGCAATAATATGTGCTTCATCAATGTATAGTTTAGTTCGCTTACCATCACCATTTAAAATTTCATAACGTAAATGTGATAATAATAAGAAGTAAATCAATTTGTTTACTTCTTCCATTCTATAAACCGCTGAAATATCAAAATCAATTAGGTCATTATCCAATTTAACATTTGTAGGTTCGTTAAATAGATTGTTGTAAAGTCCTTCTTCACCATCTTCACCTTTACAATACGAAGAAAGAATTTGATGAAATTCCTTTAAAATTTCATATTTTTCAGGGTTATATCTTTCTTTACCTTTGTTTTTCCAATCGCTGATTAAATTAAATAAATCTTGTAATATAGGGAAATCTGTTCTTTTTAATTTACTAAAATCTATATCTTGTGTGATGTTTTTATCTCTGTAGACTTGTAGAATCGCTTGGTTAAGTGTCTGTCCTTGTAAAGCGTTCATTTGGGGATACATTAATTTGAAGAATACACCAAGCGTTGTAATTTTATCGAATAATGGGTTACTTTCTGAAACTTTATCACTATCATCATCTTCGGATGTTACAGCTCTTGCTGGTACATCAAAAATATTGACAACAGCCCCACCTTTTTCAAGGCCAAACTTAATCCACTCTCCACCCATTGCTTTATACATTGCACCATAATCTTTTTTGGGATCAATTGTATAAATTCTTACATCATCTTGAAAATCTCTAGTCATATCTGTACACATCGCTGTTGATTTACCAGACCCAGAAACTCCTACATAAGCACTATGTTTATTCAGTAGCTTCTCTTCATCAACTTTAACGATATTACCTGTCATCATATTTCTTCCTTTTATTTTACCGCCATCCATATAAATTTCATTTTCATGGAATGGGAAGGAATAAGAGACAGCTTGGGAACTCATAGCACGATATGTTAAATCATATACCTTGTTATTATTAAAAGGTAAAACACTATCAAAAGCATCTTTCGCAACTTTTCTTGGATATATTGCCTTACCAAAAGAACCTACTTCTGATTTAACACGCTCAACAACACGATTTAATTCCTCTTGTGTTGGAGCGACACAGTGAATTAATAATTGGAATTGGAACATTCTCTTACCTTTAAATACTGTATTGTTTAATAGCATATCCGCCGCAACGTTTTCAGCTTCGGCTCTTTTTTTAGTAACGCCTTTAGCATATTTTGAAGATTCTTTAATTTCATTTTGTTCTATAGCTACGTTTAATTGTTTAACAACTTTAGAGCTTTCAAAGTAATCAATATATTGAATGATAGAAACGTTTTCATCAAGATCCGTTAATCTTTGTATTGATTCTTGACTTAAAACAGATGTGTAATCAACAACCACTAACGTTTGTGTATAATTACCACCTGATATAATATTATCTTCTGTTTCTTCAATACTATCAGGAGCAATTCTGTTAACTATATTTGTATTTAATTTTTTATACGCTTGTTCAGTTGTTGCGTTATTCTTCTTTTTTCCCCACCCTAACCAATTTTTCAATCCCATTTTAACTAACACACTCCTTACATAATAAAAAATTATCTATTTAATCCTTAAAAACAAAAGGTTTTTTTCAATTTTACAAAAAATCATTTAAAAAAATTTTGAGAACAAAAATTTTATAAAATCCTTGTTCTCTCTAATTCTTCTTTCTCTCTTTCAACTTGAATCATTTCTTCTTCAGAAATACTTAAATCACCTAAATTATATTCATCTGAATAATCAATGTTTGCTTGTGCATTTTCATAATCAATCGTTGTATATAACAGTTGGAATAACTCTTCATTTTCAAGGATATTTGCTTTTAAAGTGTATCTACCTTGAAGCATATTTTCTATTTTCCCTTTTATTAATAATGCTTTTCTATTCACTTCTTTCAAACTCTGTTGAGTTGTTCCCTGTTCCGAAACAATGAAATATCTTTCTTTTGAAACCATTGATCTATTTTTTTGTATTTCATTACCCTTATCAATATAACTTTCAACGAACATACGTTGAATTTTACTTCTATCTTTAGCTTGTTCTCTAACATCCGCTAAGTAAGTTGTTAAATTTACAGGTTTCGTATATTGAGGAATCATCATAGGAAACCAATTTATATCAGCTTCTTGCAAAAAACCTTCCCATTGTCTAAGTGTTCTCCTTTTATCATTTTTAGGCATAGTTTCAAGGTTAACACTTGACACTTTAATTACTTTAACAAGCTTATCGTCTAATGTTTCATAGCAACCAGATGTGATGTTAAATACACCTAATTTACTTCTAATATCATTAGAAAAGTCTTCTTTTTCTTGTTTATCGAACATAAACTCTTTCTCCCTCATTGAGAATTTTAATGACCACATCATGCGTCTTCCTAATGAAATGTTTTTTCTGTCAGGATCTTTAATTAAAAGGCAAGCCCCCACTAGTGAAGCTGGAACTAGTGGGAGGATGAAGTTCATGCTATTAAGCCACCCCATCTTTAGCATTTGCCAATCACCTAATAATCCAAGTCCGACAAGGGGAGCGATAAACGCTAGGTCAATAACTCGAAAGTTAAACAGGTATCTGTACGGATCAATGTTTAAAGGTAATTCTATTTTGAATTCCCTTTCGAGTTCTTCTTGCCTTGCTAAAACTAAATTTTTAACGCTCGAATCCATCATCTTTAAAATGAACCCCTTTCGTTATTCGTAAGAATATTAGTGTGCGTTAGTTTGAACGAAAGTTAAGATAACTTTTGCTAATAACGCGATAGCGAAGATAATAACACACCAACCTAACCAACCTTTAAACTCTTCTCTTTTATGTTGTGGCCCCCAAATAGCACCAATACAAGTAATAAGAATAGCTAGACCAAAGATACCAATTAACATACCTGAAAATCCGCTAAAAATAGCTTCAATCAGGTTACCAAAAGCGCTAAAAAGATTCACTTTCGCATCTTCCTTTCCAATATTATGTTAGGATCTTCATCCAACATTTTATCAGCTTCCACTAAGTATTCTTTTTCAATTCTCAAACTTTTCGAAATATAAGAGGTTAAAGTTCTCTTCCTGTCTACACTAGCAAACAGAACCGCGATGTATTCAATAGAAGGTAGATAAATAGTTGTCGTCCATCCTTTTTTCATTTTTCTACGTTTGTATTGCTTTCGCTTTTTATACTCTTTTCTGATTTCCTCAAAACTTTTAATTCTAAGTTCATCTTCCGCTTTTTTAATAAACTTCTTATCTATGATGATACGCTTTCTAATAAAGTTTGTTTTAGCTTCATTAATTCGCTCACATGCAATTTCAACAGCTAGATAAGATCTATCACTCATTGTAATTGTGATAGCATGTTGTTTATTCCTTTCCTTAACGTCATTTCCAGAATCCAATAAATCCAAGCCACCTTTCATTTTGGGTAAATACAGTATACATTAAAACCGCCCATTTAATGAATTGGCAACCCTGATTTATCAATGTCAATAACGCGCCTAAAAATGAGCTTAGACTACATTTTAAGTATCTGTATAAAAAGCTTCTTTACTCATTGATTCCCCACCCCCTTTTAGCCTGTAAAACATCGACTTTGATGTTAAAAAATCATCCGTTAAAACCATGTGTATCAATGCTTCAAGTTGATTTTTCAAAAAATCAAATATCTATAATGTAATTGTACAGAATTTTCTTACCAATTGCAACCATTATTAGCACATTTTTTGGAAAAAAATTAGAATTTTTTTGAAGTTTTTTCGTTTTAGTTTTACATTCTAAATCAAAACGTGTATGATATAAAAAAATACAAAAAAAAGAAAAGTCTCTCTATCAGAATGTCTCCCCAGACCGTTTTGACTAGTAGGCTTTTCTTTTTTTCATTTTCTTGTTAATACCATATCCTTAAATTCGTCTTTAAATTCTGCATTGGTAATATAAAGCTCTTTTTTACTTCCATCTACTTTTTTCAAGTAATACTTTTTAGTGGCTTCATGATCAGATTTCAATGAGATCTCCATGTTACCATTTTTATCTTCTTTATTATTGAATTCATAATTTGTGTATGGAAAACTATCTGAACTTGTTAAAATTTTGCCATCTTTAAACTCAATATCTTCAACATGGTTAAAAGGTGTATGTTTACTTCCACTTAAAGCCCATTTACCATCTAATTCAACAGATTTAGAACCACATGCTGTTAATACAATAAACAAACCAAACATTAACAAAATAAAGCTAAATTTTTGTGCTTTGTTCATGCGATCACCCCTTATTAAATTCCATTCCTTTGTAAGTTCCTGTAAATTTTCCCCTTATATGAAAACCAAGGAAGAATTGTAATCAATGTTCCTAAAATAATATAAATGTTGTACATATTAAACACAAAGTTTACAATATACCAAATTTGAGTTCCTAACAAAAAACTATATGACATTTTAAACAATAAAGGTAATACTGTACCGGTAAAAACAAATGCTACAATCATTCCAAGTAAAGTTCCTAAAAATGATTGAAAAACATTACTAATTTGAATCGGAACAAACAATATCCCCTTTAATATCCGACCCATTCCTATCACTCCTTTTACTTATCATCTTCTAGACATTATATTTTTCAACTGACTTTTTGATAACGTTTCCTTAGGTTCTTTTGGTGACTCTGTTTCTTTAGATTTTATAACAGTTCCTTCCACTTTTCCAGATTCTTCTGAAACTTCCTCAACTGTTGTTGCTTCTTCATCATGTTTAGGAATATTAGTAGGTACTTGTGACGTTTGATTTTGATTTTGGTTATAGCCCATACCCATAGGAATATTTTGAGCTATTGCACTTATTGGAATTGTTATAATTTGTCCAGATTCAACTTGATTTAACAATCTAATTGCATCCCTAATCTTTTGTGACTTTCTACGTGTCTTTGTCCAATCATTTAATGTATCTTCAATATCCTTATCAACTTGCTGATCTATTGTAAAGTTGTGAGTTTTAGTTTTATTTTCGGTCATTGCATTTAATCTCCTTTTAAGTTAGATATATCTATATCCTTGCGTTAAAGCAAGGATATAGATATTGATATAAATTTATACTGTTAACAGCGTATTATTCTTCATCATCCCATGTATTCATTACTTCACCATATTTGAAGAATCCTTCAACACTTGCTGTTTGACTGTTTTTAACATAAGTTACATCTTCTTCATCATCAAAGTATGATGATAATTTATCTTTAATAATATTTTGTCCTCCACCAGTAATATAAATTTTCTCAATATGATCTCTGGTAGTAAGTACACCTTGAAATGTGCTTAAAGCTCGATCTAAAAAGTCTGTAATAGCTTCATCCGCATGTTCTTGGCAATTATGAGTTTTAGACCCAATTTTGAAGTTATAATCATTTTTAAACGCATCTTCGATATCATGAACTGTTAAAGTTTTAATTTTACTTAGGTTTCTAACTTTTTGATAAATTTTATTCATTCCTTTTGATAGTGTTTGACTTTCATCTGGATCACGTTTACCACCTTCGAAAACGTCAAGAATTGTTGTGCCAGCCCCAAAATCGTATATTGCAATACGTTTAGTAAAATCAGCGCTTATTTCTAAGTTTTCATCAATTAATTGGCTAAATAATGTTCCTAATGGCTGTTCTAACACTTCAACATGCTCAACAGTGATAATTTTCTCTGTACCATTTACTGTTACCACATGAGTTCCCATGAAAACTGTTTCAAGATCTTCTTGATCTTGTGTTTCTAATTCCTCTGATGGCATCCCAGTAACAACACGAACATTTAAGTTTTTTTCTTTGAAATCAGAAGCTAGTTCACCTAAAACAAAGTCAACTAATAACTCGTAGTTTTCTGATTTATATCTTTTATCAACCGTAAAAGAAGAAATTAATTTATCTGATGCTACAACTTCTTTAAGGCCTTCACCCCAAATGTATTTAGTTCCTTTTTGTGTAACACTTTCAAAAACTTTAAATTTAAGTCCATCTTCATCTTCAACATTGTTTTGTCTTGAAATGTTAGTGCTGGATTTCAGCATATCTTTTTCTTTAGCAATAGAACTTGGTGCAACAAATGGTTTGTTTCTGTTTTTAGATTTTGCTTTTACAAAACCATTTCCTAAATCAATCGCGAATGTTGTTAAAGTTGTCATTTAAATTCCCCCATATATAAAAAATTTTATTATTGATATGTAACACATTTATTAAGTTCCTACCTTTATTCTACTATGTATTCAATATATAGTCAACATATATTAAGTGTTTGATCAATAATTTTCTATTTGTAATTACATTTTATTATACACCTAATATATAGTCAACATACACTTAACATACATTTAATGTATATTATTGTTTATTTTTTACTTATATATTGCGTGATATTCAAGATACTTATTGTTTTCACACAACAAAGGCTTTTCTCCATGCAAAAGACAGGTAGTATTTTTTTGAGAAAAAGCACTCAAAAAAATCTCCACCTTCCCGTTGGGCTTTTTAGCATTCCGAAATTCAGGGGGGGTTTTGCTTCGCGTCAAGCCGACATACCAAAAACTAGGTTGTTATGGTTATCGACTTGTACTATCCAGTATACCCCCCTGAAACGCCAGAGCTTCCGTCCTAAGCTTTTGTTCCTGTTCTATATATTTATGACACTATAAGGGGCTAGCCTACCACCCAAAAACAAGGGGAAAACATTAATGAATGAGGATATGCAATTACAAATTTTTTACTTGTTTCCAAATATTTGCGCTATAGAATCCCATTTAAATCCCATATCTAAATAAGTTCCTGAAACTAAGTAATTTTCTAATGTAATAGAAGTAATATCAACTTCTTTTCCTTCATTTTGTGCAATAGCAAGAACACGATTCTTTAATTCATTTAGCTTATCTTCATTCATAACTTCTTTTTCAGGGTTATTGTTTTCTTCTTGATCTCGTTCATTCATCCATTTTGGGACTAGTTCTTTACGTGTAACTTTAGTTTGTTTTTCATTTAGTTGTTCTTCAGATTGACCATTAATTTCAGTTTTTATGGCTTTTTCTAATAATCCTCGAAAACTAGATTTTACTTTAGATTTTAGTACACGAGAAATAACAGCACTAAATTGAGCTTCTGTTGTTTCGCTTTTATAAATCTCAAATAATTCTAAGATGATATTTAATTTTTCTTCTGTCAATCTATCAATATTTTTCCCCATTATAATTTTAGTAGTATCAAATAACTCTGATTTTTCTACTTCATTATAGATAGATAGATATTTAGGTTTTAGTTTAGAAATATTAGATTTTAATTCTAAAAGATTAAGTTCTAATTCAGATAGATTAGGTTTTAGTTTACTTTCATTTTGCAAGTTACCGTAACTTTCATTTTGCAAGTTACCATAACTTTCATCTTGCAAGTTACTGTAACTTGCATTTTGCAAGTTACCTTGATTCTTCTGTTTTTCTTGATGTTTTTGAGCTTTTTTTTGATTAGTAACTTTCTTTTCTTTACGGAGTTCATTAATTGCATTAATATACTCCCAGCGCTCCTGTAAAACTGTAGGTTC
>NZ_JAKUEU010000130.1:0-8388 GCF_022663075.1 Bacillus cereus group sp. BfR-BA-01441 | reverse complement strand
TTATGATAGATATAATTGAAAAATCGTTGATATATTTTTTTACAATTATGAGTGTGTTTCCTTTAGTATCGCTTGTACATATGGATCATGTAATATTTGCTCTATAATTGGTAACATGTTTTGTTCAAATGGAATGTCGATAGGAAATGGCTTTTGAGAGCCTGGTTTTATTCCATATTGCACAATTTTGTAATGTGTATTGTTTTCAGACTTGAGCACAATTAACTTATAGCGGTTATCATCGCCAGCGAGTGAAAAATCAATAGAAGTAGCGTTATATGTCACTTCATCTTTATATATGTACGGTTTTGGCGTACCAATCCAGTCTACTTTTGCTTGTACATTCATGGGCGTAGCCTCCTTATATGTATTATAAATAAATAAAAGCCAGCTCTCAATAAAGAGAACCGGCTTGTAATTTAGCAGTCATTGGTTATTTTAAAATTTTCACTTTAACAGTTTTGCGTCCCCATTTTTGAGCAGCGCTATCTGATCCAAGTAAGATATCAATACGGTTACCTTTAATTGCACCACCAGTATCTCCAGCGATAGCTTCTCCGTAACCTTCTACCCATACTTTAGATCCTAATGGGATTACTTTCGGGTCAACAGCGATCATTTTCATGTTTGGATTCGCAGTTAAATCATGACCCATTGCAGTTAATACACGGCCGCCATATGTGCCACCGTTTTCGCTCGGGTGAGCTGTATATGCTGTAGCTACAACTGTTAACTCACGACCACCAGATGGTGTGTTAGTTTCAGCAGCTTTCACAGCAGGCTTAGCAGCTGGTTTTGCTTGTGCTACAGGTGCTTGAGCCTTAGCTGGTGCTGCAGCTTTAGCAGGAGCAGTTGTTTCTTGTTTCTCAATTACAGGTGCTGTACCTGTTAAGAAAGGAACATGAACATAAGCTGTTTTCCCGTTATATTCAAATTGTAACCACTCATTTTGTACTTGGTTCGTTGTTTCGATTACATCGTCTTTCTTCAACTTTCCAAGAACCTCTGAGTTTGTGTTCGCTTCAGCACGTACGTTTAATACGTTAGCTGTTACGTAGTAGATGCTTTTTGTGAACTCTGCACTTACGAATGCGTCTTTACCGTCTAAAGTAATTTTTGACCATCCGTTCTCTGTATTTTGAACATCTATTTTATTACCGTTTAGTAATTTACCGACAACTTTTGATTCAGTAGTAGGGTTTTCGCGTACGTTTAGTACGTCTGTTGTTACAACAGTTTCTGCATTAGCAGATGATGTGAAAATCCCAAGACCAAAAACTGCTGCTGTTGCTATACCAATTAATTTTTTCATGATAGCCTCCATTGCGTTTGTTTTCGTGTCCTCATTATAGCAACAGATTTTTTCGGATTTGGGGAATACACACAATTACAAACCATTCGTAATAAGTCGTTAACATCCTGTAATATAACAAAAAATATAGGAAAGCGTTTTTCATTCTATATAACTCATAGGTTTCTAGTTATATTCAAAATATTTAATACAACATGTTTTTTTCGACGTAAATAAAAATGTTACAGGAATGTTACATGATGTTTACTAAACGATTACATTCCTTGAGTATTTTACCGTTTTATGGGTAATATAGTTATATAAACATAAACATTTTGTTTGTGAAGCTATAAACACGTGCTACATACTAGCAAAAAAACCGCATAATTGTTACAAAACGAAAGGGTTGCAAGGAAGAACTTTGCCCTTTTTTACATATGTAACACATCCTTTTTTAGGAAAATACATTCCTATCCGCGTTTTTCTCACACAATTTGACAGCAGTATTTCTAACTTGTAGCTCTTGCAGAGTGAAAAAGTTATACGAAAGGTAAGGCTGTCCATAAGAATTCGAATTGGTGAAGGTGAAAGTAAGAAAATCACCGCAAAATTATAGTTTTCTATCCGATTTTACATATCGGAATTTATGTTATTTACAAAAGCGAAACCTACGAAGGGGGATTTGATGAGGAAACTGACAAAAACATTCATCGTTTCATTAACATTATGTATTGCATTTACAATTTGGGGGATTATTCCCGAATCTATTATTGGAAAAGGTAGCTTAGGAAATGTAACAACCGCAATTCAAACTGCATTAGTTAGTAAGTTCGGGTGGTTTTATATTATTTCCGTGTCTATTATTTTAGGTGTGTCTATCTTTTTAATTGTTTCGAAATACGGTTCTATTCGTTTAGGTAAAGATGATGATGAACCTGATTATAGTTATATGACATGGTTTGCTATGTTATTTAGTGCTGGTATGGGTATTGGCTTAGTTTTCTGGGGCGTTGCCGAACCATTAAACCATTTATACGCACCTCCGTTTGGAGATAGTGCAACTGAGGAAAGTGCGCGCCTTGCACTGCGTTTTTCGTTTTTCCATTGGGGATTACATCCTTGGGGACTATATGCGTTTGTAGCGTTATGTATTGCTTACTTTACCTTTAGAAAAGGAAAAGCAAGTACGATTAGTGCGACAGTAGGTCCGTTATTTAAGGGCGGGGAACACGGGCGTATTGCTCATTCATTTGATGTGTTAGCTGTTTTCGCAACTGTATTTGGTGTTGCAACGTCATTAGGTCTTGGTGCGAAACAAATTGCAGGTGGTGTTAGTTATTTAACATCTATCCCGAACTCATTAACGACTCAGTTAGTTATTATTGCAATCGTAACAGTATTATTTATGTTATCTGCGCAAACAGGTCTTGATAAAGGAATTAAATATTTAAGTAATACGAATATTATTTTTGCATTTGCACTTATGATCATTGTATTATTTGCAGGTCCAACAAACTTTATTATGAATTACTTCACTTCAACAATCGGTTCTTATATTCAGGAATTGCCAAGTATGAGTTTCCGTTTAAGTCCATTAGACGAAGGTGGGAATCAATGGATTCAGTCATGGACAATTTTCTATTGGGCATGGTGGATTGCGTGGTCACCGTTCGTAGGTACGTTTATTGCTCGTGTTTCACGAGGTCGTACGATTCGTGAGTTTGTTATCGGTGTGTTACTTGTGCCGACCGTAATTGGTGCACTTTGGTTCTCTGTGTTCGGCGGTACTGGTATTCATATGGAGCTGTTTGGTGATGCACATATCTTCGACAAAGTGAAAGAAATGGGAACAGAAGTAGGATTATTCGCTATGTTCGATCAGATGGGCAGCTTTGGATCAGCTTTATCAGTTTTAGGTATTTTACTTATTGCAACATTCTTTATTACATCGGCAGACTCTGCAACATTTGTTTTAGGAATGTTAACGACACATGGTAGTTTAAACCCACCAAATCGTATTAAAATGATTTGGGGTATCGTTCTAGCCGCGATAGCTTCTACGCTATTATATATTGGCGGATTAGAAGCCTTACAAACGGCAGCTATCATTGCAGCATTCCCGTTCGTCTTCGTTATTTTCTTTATGATGGCAGCATTATTTAAAGAGTTACAAAAAGAAGGGCGTATGAAGCGTCATTAATAATAGAAGGAAAAGAGCTGATTTCATATCAGCTCTTTTTTATTTCTCTATTTGCCTGTAAAAGTACAATTGGTGATGGCTAATGAAAGTTTCACTTTATATAGAAGGAATTTGAAATGCGGGTAGGGGAAATAAAATACTTTACCATATAAGTAGTATGCCTTTTATACGAAGAAAAAACGATAGGTTTCGACAATATTCGATACCTTACGAATTCTATTCGTATTTTTGTCAAAAATATGTCGGAAATGTGTTGTCACGTTTATATATATGTGCTATATTATTTCCTGTAAGCGATTTCAAATAGTTTTAAAGCGCATTCAAGGGGGACATCTAGAATAATGAAACGTTACGAAAGAAAGTGGAAGCATATTTGTTTGAAACGTGTGGCACATCGTAGTGTCCAAGAAAGCACGGAACCTAAGACTGAAACGCGCAAAGAACAGCAAGAGAAGCAATTGGTTCTACAAAAATAGCAATCACTTTTTCGTATATAAATGAAGGTCGATCGTTCGTTGGGGGATGGACGTGAAATTACTTTCAGCTAAGGGGTATTGTCTGATATATAATTTATACGGCAATAAATAAGCACAGAGCATACGGCGCTCTGTGCTTATTGTTATTATTTCTCTTTTTTGAATCGAACTGTCTTATCCCAGCCAATGACTTGTTTCTTGCTCTTTGCACGTAAGTATAAGATTAAGCTACGAATAAATAAGTACGTAAAGAGCTGTGCGTACGTAAAGTACATAATAACGCTAATAAAAATATTAGTCGGTGTAAAGGTTCGTTCGACACTCTGGGCACTAAATAATTGAGAAACATATGTAATATATGCGACATACCACATAAATAGTAGCGGAATGCTATATTGAATTTGGAATATCCCGAGTAGCCCAATTACAAACCAAACGTTTGAAATGATTAGGAATAGCCAAAATACAACATACACTAGAACTTGTTGTAAGGAATGGACGAGAAGTTTTCCTTTAAAGAAACTTAATGATGAGAACATTTTTTCTAAAATGTATAAATTCCCTTGGAGCCAACGTGTACGTTGTTTAATAAGAATTTTTAAATGCTCTGGTTCTTGTTCCCAAGTAACTGATTCTGGGACGATTGGTAAGAGATAACCTTTTTGTGTAATTCTTAATGTTAATTCAGCATCTTCTGCAATTGCATAAGGGTCATAGCCACCAAGCTCTTCTAGTGCGGAGCGACGAAGAAGCATATTTGTTCCTGTCAGTGAGCCTGTTTGGAATAGTAACCAGCGTCCAGATTGCATAAGGAGCTGGAAGATTTGAAATTCCAGTGAAATCATTCGCGTCAGCCAGTTGCGCTTTTCGTTTACTGTACGAACATGTCCAACAGCTCCAACAGCATCTTCAGTTGTTTCAGCGTGTTCTACAAGCATTCGCAGTGCGTGTGGTTCAGGCTGGTTATCTGCATCGTAAACACAGAAGTATTCACCATCTGAAATACTAAGGCCGTAGTTTAGTACACGTGATTTACCCTTCGGTTCACCGGGGGGAACACGAATATGGCGAATATGAGCATAAGCTTTGTCGAAATCATCGCCAATTTCAGGTGTTTCATCTTGAGAGTTATCATTTAATAAATAAATAGTTAGTTTTCCTGGATATTCAATCTGCGCCATCGCCTCTAAAGTATCTTTAATAACGACGCCTTCATTATGGGCAGGTATGAAAATATCGACACTCGGATAATGTTCTAGCGTACGATCTTTTCGTTTACTATTTCGGTGAATTAAGCCCGCAATTGTTAAGAAAGAGTAGTAAACGAGTAAGCCAGAGAATAGAAAGGCGGTAAAAATAAGAACATATTTAATTGAAAATGTGATACTGATCCAAAAAACGAGTACGCAAAACAGAAGAAATAAAAGAAGTATAACGAGAGTCATCATAACAATGTCTGTCCTTTGTTTCCAATTTGCTCGCGTGAAATTTTTATATCTCGGATTGCTTCAGCTGCAAGCCATTGCTCCATTTTTGGCTTTAGGCGGTTCATTACAATGTCAGCACCAGCTTCATTTGTGTTTTGTAATAAAATAACTAGCGTATTATTATCATATTCAGCAGCAAGGTCAAAATCATTCCTTACCGTTTCAACTAATAAGGAAGCTACACGGTCCATAACACTTTCCTTCGTATATTTACTAAAGGGAGTGAAATCAAAGTAAATGATAACGCCTGTTTCATTACGACGATTCATTGCAGTTGTTAATAATGCTTGGCGTCTCTCGAATTCTTGTCTTGTTAGTAATTTTGATTCTCCAATATATTGTTCTAACGTTCTCACACGCTCAGTTAAAGTTTTATTTTCATGAATCACTTTTTTCAATAGGTGAGTTGTTATGTATACAATGAAGAAGTTAGCTGCCATCAGGAAGTGGGTAATCATATATTGCCATTGATCTGATGTACTCCATAAATGAAGCCATGCTTCATAAAACAAATAAAATACGGAAATAATGGTTCCTAGTATGAAGAAAATAAATGCTGTTTTGTCAGCTAAAAATAAGAATAGTACATTTACGATTACGTATATTATTGTAAAAATGAGCGCATGCTCATAATTCGTCACATGTACAGTAGTAAAATAAAATACAATTTGTAGAATCCACATAGAGAGGATTTTATAGAACTTATCTTTCACAAAACTTTCCTCCTTAAAGCTATTTCATCAATAGATACTTGTAGTATGCACAATTATTAAGAAATTGACCATGTCGTTACATTCTTTTGAAGGGCAACGATAAGTAGTATCGCTATTTTCATTAGAAAAATAAAAAGACTTAAACATTATTGTATCATAATGTTCTTATATTTGGCATAAGGTGATTAATAGATGCATAAAAGACGCTTGGATTGCATGAAAAAAGTCTCCTCTTGTAGAAAGAGAAGACTCTATATAAGTTTATAGGAACATCATACCTGCAACTGCTGCATTTAAGAAGTTCGCTAATGTACCAGCGATAACTGCTTTAATCCCTAATTGTGCAATTTGTTTACGGCGAGTAGGAGCTAACGTTCCTGTTACACCTAATTGAATTGCGATAGAAGAGAAGTTTGCGAATCCACAGATTGCAAATGTTAAAATTAGATTTGTTTTGTCAGAGAACTCTGCCATGTGTGGTCCTAAGTTTGCGTATGCAACGAATTCGTTGATTGCAAGTTTTTGACCGATAAAGCTTGCTGCTTGTACAGCTTCACCAGGAGAAACCCCGATTAAGATTGCAAATGGTGATAATAAGTAACCGAAGATTAAATCAAGGCTAAGTTTAATATCGAACAGAGAACCAACCCATCCTAATAATCCATTTAATAAAGCGATTAATGCGATGAAAGCCATTAACATTGCTGCTACGTTAATAACAAGTTGCATACCTTCAGATGCACCGCGTGCAGCTGCATCGATAACGTTTGCGTCTTCACGTTCTGTAGAAAGTTCAACGTTATTATCTACTTTTTCTGTCTCTGGCATAATGAGTTTCGCAATTAATAAGCTTGATGGAGCTGCCATTATTGCAGCTGCTAATAAGTGCTCTAACGGAATACCCATTGCTGCATAGCCGACAAGAACAGATCCAGCAACAGCTGTCATACCGCTTACCATAATAGTGAAGAATTCACTATTTGTTAAGCGTGCTAAGTAAGGTTTAATTAAGATTGGAGCTTCAGTTTGTCCTAAAAATACAGTCGTTACTGAGTTTAAGCTTTCTGCTTTAGAAGTTCCAAGAAGTTTACTTAATGCACCACCAACGACGCTAACAAATTTCTGCATAATACCAAAATGATATAAGATTGCTACTAATGAACTAATAAATACGATTGGAAGTAGTGCTTGAATAAAGAATACAAATCCCCAAGGTCCTTTTGCGTTGACTAAATCCCCAGCAACGAACTTAATTCCCTCGTAAGAAAAATTAATTAATCCTTGAACACCGTCAGCAGCGTGTTTTAAACCTGCTTTACCAGCATCCCATCGTAATACGATAAATGAAAATGACATTTGTAATGCTAGCGCGATTAAAATTGTGCGCCAATTAATAGCTTTGCGGTTGGAAGATAGTAAGAATGCAATTGCTAATACTCCAATCACGCCGCCAATTCCCCATAAAAGATTCATGCAGTGTATGCTCCTTCCTCATAGTAAAAACAGTGTATAAACCAGTTGTCTATACGTTTACGAATATAACATCTTAAGTAACTTATCATAATGGACATCGGAGGTCAAACGTCTAATGAAAAGTTTAAATAAAAAGAAAATTCTTCAAAAAAACACATATGAAATAAATAGACATGAAATAGGTTATGTTTTTTATGGGAATATATACATTATGATAACGTTATGCATTGTTTTTGCAGAATAAAGTGTATGAAATGGAAGAATGGATACATTATTTTTGTAGAGAGAAGGTAGGAGAAAGGGAGTAATATGTTGAACTCATAGCAAAAAAGCCTTCTAGTAAACTAGAAGGCTTTGAAACTATTAATTAAGGTGCTTTCGTGTATCCTAAGAAGTGGCTCTTCCAATAAGAGTTACTTAATGAAGCGATTGCTACACCTTTATCTCCAGCTTGGATAAATGATCCGCCCCCAAGGTAGATACCCATGTGAGAAGGACCAGATTTATAAGTGTTTTGGAAATAAATTAAGTCACCAGGTTGTGGACTTGAAGTTTTTGGTAGGCTACTCCAATATCCTGCAACACTTTGGCGGCTAATGTTATGACCAAATTTCTTAAATACGTGGTAGATGTAACCACTGCAGTCAACACCGTTAGCAGAAGTTCCGCCCCAAACGTATGGTACACCTTGCATTGATTTTGCGTATGCAAGTACGGAAGAACTGTCGCCGCTATTATTACCTGTATT
>NZ_JAKUEU010000129.1:0-8408 GCF_022663075.1 Bacillus cereus group sp. BfR-BA-01441 | reverse complement strand
AGAGGAAGACCTTGGTCAATTACCTCAAACATTATTTTTTGAGTATGAGAATATAGAGGAGTTAACTGAATATTTTTTGGAGTCTCATCATGAAAAGATGATAGAGATAGTCGGCTTAGCATATTGTAATCATGGAAGTTAAGGTGACGATCCAGAAAATAAAAAACACCTATTCTCCTGTATTTAACAAGAGTATATAGGTATAAAAAATAAGAGGGGTCAGGTGTTGTTTATTGTGTATTTTGTCATTGTCTCCTGGGAATAACAATGACAAAATACAATAACAGCCCATATTTAATTCTGTATTTTATAAAATAAAAAGGTGGTTTAGTTATGAATAATATACTGATAGTTGGTGCACATTTTGATGATCCAGAATTAGGTGCAGGCGGTTTCGCTGCAAAAATGTCGGATAATGGTAAGAATGTATATAAATTAACTCTTACTGATAATGTCACAATTTCAGATTCCTTAAATTTAAATGTCGATTATGAATCTAGTAAGGTATCCAGTGCTAAAGCATGTGAGGTATTGGGGATTAATGAAATTACCGATTTTGAACCTGTTGAATGTGGCAAACTTACATACAATAAAGAGATTATGCAAAAGGTGGAAAAAGTTATTTTAGATTATAATATTGATACTACAATTATTCATTTTATGGATGATAAAAATCAAGATCACGTTGAAGCTTCCCGGATTTGTCAAACAGCAGCCAGACACTGCAACAACATTTTGGCGTATCAAAGTAATATGTATGTTTTTTCTAAATCCTATTATCCAGTTTTCTTTGTAGATATTAGCGAATATATCAAACATAAAGAAGAAGCATTAAGTCAGTATGAAAAACAACATAATAGATTTAATAGACTTTTTCAAGCGAATATATTAAGGAATCAAGTATGGGGATATACACATAAAGTAGAATATGCTGAGGCATTTCATCCTATTCAATACAAATTTGAGTGAAAAAAAGTATAGTAGAGATCTGTATTTATTAATTTACAAAAATAATAATCAGAATAAAAAATATAAATTTTATTTTTAAAATCATCTATTAAAGGTGTTTTAAGACTAAGGAGTGAAAATTATGGTTGTTTCTAGAATAAGTAGCACTTGTGTAATCCATGATAATGTTAGTATTGGTGAAAATGTAGTAATTCATGACTTTGTAGTAATTCATCCTAATACGATAATAAAAGATAATGTAGAAATATTTGAGAATTGTGTTGTTGGTAAAAAACCTACTATCCCAGGTCGTGTACATTCAGAATCCGATCAAGAGTATGAGGCTTTAGTTATAGAAGAAGGTTCGATTTTATGCCCAGGTGTTATAGTATATTCGGGGACAAAAATAGGTGGAAAAACTTTGTTAGGTGATTGTTGTAGTATAAGAGAAAATTGTGTTATAGGGAATAATAGCATAATTGGTAGGCATGTTGGTATAAATCATGGTACTAAAGTTGGTAATAATGTCCGAATTATGGATGGTTGTCGCTTAACAGATATGATAATCGAAGACGATGTTTTTATAAGTGCGCAAGTTGCTTGTGCTAGTGATAATACTTTTAGTGAGCATTATGACCCAGTGGTAGTTAAAGGTCCTCATATAAAAAAAGGTGCGAAGATTGGGGTTGGATCTATACTATTACCTCATACAGTAATTGGACAAAATGCAATTGTAGGGGCTGGATCAGTTGTGACGAAAGATGTACCAAGTGAAGCGGTAGTTATGGGTGTTCCTGCAAGAGTGAAAGTGAATAGATAAGAACATGTTTTCTTTTGCATAAATGTTATATTTTGATTTGTTAAATTGTTGATAAGTTTAGAATTTAGTGGAAATATACAAAAAACAAATTATAGACAATAGTAGGCTCTTGAACTTTAAAAATTCTATAGCTTGCGAGTAAGTATGTTCAGCAATTAATCGTGCTCAAGCTAAAAATGAAACTTTTTTAGCTTGAGTCTTAAAATAATAATGATTTGTAAGTTATATACAAATTAGATTTGAAAGGAAAGAATAAATGAAAGCTAAAATAGCGACAGTATCTAATTTACTAAAAAAAGCTCGGGAAAGCCATCCGCTAAAAGAAGCTATTTACGATGGATATCGAAGAATGAATTATATGGAGTTAGATAAGGAAAGTGATTCAATTGCATATGAATTAATTCGCATGGATATAAAAAAAGGTGACCATATAGCTGTCTGTCTTCCTAATTGGCATGAATTAACTGTTATATTATTTGCGATAGCAAAAGTAGGAGCTATTATGATACCTATTAATACTAGCTATAAGGAATCAGAAATAAAGTATATCTTAAATAACGCTAAAGTAAAAGCTGCCTTTTTAGCTAAAGAAGTAGAGGATAATAAACTTTGGAATCATTTTAACAGTATTCGTCAAAAGAATAAGTATTTAAATCATCTAATTTCTGTTCGTTTCAAGCATAAAGAAGCAGTTGCATATGAAAATGCACTGCAATTGGAAGGTCAGGTTCATGTTGAATTCCCAGAAGTTTCACTAAATGATGTTGTTTTATTAATGTATACTTCTGGCATGACAGGCAAACCTAAAGGTGTAATGTTAACAAATAATAATTTGGTAACATTATGTGATATAGTTGTAGATTTATTAAATTATACTGAAGATGATGTGGTATTAGCACAACTACCTGCATTCCATTTATTTGGATTACATTCTTGTATACTTTGTTCTGTTGCTGCAACTTCTAAAGTAGTACTTATGGAAAAATATAAACCAGAAAAAGTTTTCCAAATGATTGAAAATGAAAAAATAACCGTGCATCATGGGGTTCCATCTATGTTTATTATAGAATTAAATCATCCCAATCTCAAAGCTTATAATCTAAACTCACTACGGATCGGATTTACAGCGGGTGCATCAGTACCACCTGAAATTATTGGGAAAATAAGAGATGAATTACATTTTGAATTACTAACCTCTTATGGTATGACAGAAGTATCCACTTGTTTAACCTGTAGCAGGATAGAAGATAATGATTATGTAAGATCTGAAACTGTTGGAAGTGCTGTACCAGGTGTGAATTTGAAAATATTAAACCCTGTTACAAAAAAAGAAGTGAGGGTGGGGGAAATAGGAGAAATTGTTGCACAAAGTCCAGGTTTGATGAAGGGATACTTTGAAATGCCAGAAAAAACAGCAGAAGTATTAACAGAGGATGGATGGTACATGACAGGAGATTTGGGTAAAAAAGATGAGGAGGGTAATATAAAAATTGTTGGAAGAAAAAATGATTTAATTATTAGAGGAGGATATAATATTTATCCTCAAGAAATTGAAGAATATTTTTATAACCATGATAGTATTCTGGAAGTAGCAATTGTAGGACTGCCTGATCCAGTGTTAGGTGAGGTAACTTGTGCAGTAGTAACATTAAAAGGTGGAATTATAGTAACTGAATTAGATTTGAAAAAATTTATTCAGGATAAGATAGCTAAATATAAAGTTCCAGATAAAATTGTAATAGTTCCATCAATACCTAAATTCGCTACCGGAAAAATAGATAGACTTAAATTACAAGAGGAAATGAAAAATTTAATATAAATAACTTGCCTAGAGATTTAAATTTAGTTAAATATTTCAGATTATTGGAGTTTTATTTGTTAAAAATGATATATATTATCCATATTTGATTAAAAGAGTTTTTCAAAGAGGATTTTTTGCCCATATATTATTTTTTACTTATGAATATTGATGGACAAAAGGTAATTATTGATTGATATATTGGTGTAAGATACTTTAAGTTAAGTGTACCAATCTAATTCATTATATTTGTATCTAAATTAATAACTTTTAATGTATGCACATTAATTTGTATAATCTATTGTATTTAATGGAAAAATTCATAGATTAAATTAAAATTAATAGATGTATAGTGAATTTTTAGTTTGATAAGTATGAAAATTGAAATTTATTAAGATTGAAAATAAAATGTAGATATTAATAAGTTAATATTTTATGGAGGAATGAGAAAATTGAAAATTTTAGTAACAGGTGGATTAGGTGTTGTAGGAAAATCTTTAGTAAAAGAATTAAGAAAACGTGATCATGAGGTTTATATTATTGATCTTCCTCATCATCATGATCCCAAATATTTTCGATGCGATATATCATTTTACCGACAATTAGAAAATATATTTGAAAAACATGAATTCGATTATGTATATAATTTAGCAGCTGAATTTGGGAGGTGGAACGGAGAAGATTTCTATGAAAAGGTATGGACGTCCAATGTAATAGGTACTAAAAATATTATTAGATGTCAAGAAAAATATGGGTTTAAATTAATACATTTTAGTAGTTCTGAAGTATACGGAGACTATGAAGATGTTATGTATGAAGATGTTTTGAATAAGGTTGCAATTACTCAAATGAATGATTATGCTATGTCGAAAAGAGTCAATGAAATGCAAATTAAGATGTCAAGAGAGTTATATAATACAGAAACTGTTATTGTAAGACTTTTTAATACGTATGGACCAGGTGAATATTATAGTGACTATAGAAGTGTAATTTGTTTGTTTAGTTATAGAGCACTACAAAACCTGCCATATACAGTATATACAAATCATTTTAGAACAAGTACATATATATATGATTGTATTGTAACATTAGCAAATATTGTAGAAAATTTTAAAGCTGGAGAGACCTACAATATAGGAAGTGACGATTTTCATGATATAAAAGAAGCTTCTGACATAATACTTTCCTACTTAGGTAAAACAGATTCATTAGTTACTTATAAAGAGATGGAGCCTTTGACAACAAAAATAAAAAAAGTAAATATTGATAAAATAAAAAGAGATTTAAATCATAAAACTACTATTAAAATTACTGAAGGCATACCACTAACTATAGAATGGATGAAGAAAATCTATAAATAAATCCGGAACATTTTATTTATTTAAGATTTTATAAATATACAAAATTAAGTTAAAACAACTTTGTAGCTATAATTTTTATTAATTAAAGGGTATTAAATTTATTAATTTTTTCTTAAGTTTTTTATATTTCTACTGCCCTTCAGTGATTTGAAATTCCCAACTTACTTGTTCAAATAAATTATAATATGAGCGATATAGATTGTTATGAATTTAAGTTAGTGTAGCTTAGGTCTTACTATGTAACTATCGTTATATAGTGATTTCACTGTAATCACTAGGCGTAGTGTGATTGCCTTAATATGTAATGGAGCCTTAGATTTTTAAAACAGTATAATGCATGAGGACCTGGAGATTTTTCTATCTAATTGGTATTTTGAAGTGTTTCTCATTAAAAATATAACACAATCACAAAATGATACTCTCCATATTTAATGTTTAAGTATGGAGAGTATTTATTATCTGCTTTTCGTGACTATTAAGGATTAGATTTTGTATATTTGTCCGTGCCTTTATTAGTTATTTAAATAAGTATGGTCCGCATATTTTAAAGTTAGAAGGATAAGGGAATACATATGTTATATTTTTTAAAAAAAATATAACATTATCTAATAATTATTTCTAGCGCTGTTAACAAATAAGAGTTTAAGATGATCCTACATTTATTATTTCTAAAACGTTTAAATGAAATCGGAAATTTCATTCTTTTTTTCCGGATTTGAAAACTGGATATTCAGTCTTTTTTTGTTGTTTATTTTTTTATTTAATAATAGAAAAGTAAATTTAGATTTATTATAGGTATTTCACATACTATTAATATTGCTCCAGAAGGATCGAAACTTGCAATTATTTTTAATCTATTTAAATTATACAAGCTAGGTACAATATAATATGGAACATATCTCGAAATCTGTTAAATAAGTATATTTGAGTTTATTTACTTGTTGAAGAATTAAGAGTCGTATTATTTAGTAGAAATTCCTTTGAATTCATTGAGTATACAGGTTATTTTTAAAAATTACTTAGCACGAAGAATGGATTTCTAGCGATTTTTGTAAATAGTTATATTATCAGGAAATAAACATTATGACATCTTTATGGTTTATATCTTAAAAATTATTTAAGCTGGTTATTATAAATTGGATTGTGAAACGGCTAGTTTCTTATATTACTAAATATAAAAAAATTCAGAGGGAGCAGATATAAATGAAAAAAATATGTATAATAGGATTGGGCTATATCGGTTTACCAACAGCTGCAATTTTTGCAAAAGCAGGATTCGATGTATTAGGTGTAGATGTAAATGAACGGGTAGTAAACTTAATTAACAAAGGAGAAGCACATCTTGAAGAGGCAGGATTACCAGAATTGATTAAAGAGGTAGTTTTAGGTGGGAAGCTTAGAGCGTCATCATATATTGAATCAGCTGATGTCTACATTATAGCGGTTCCCACAGACTTTAAGCATAATTCAGCTAACCTAGAATATGTGATGACAGCAACAAAATCTATACTTCCTTTCATAAAAAAGAATAATATTGTAATAATAGAGTCCACAATTCCGGTAAGAACTATTGAGGATATTATTGCCCCTATTTTTTATGATAATTGCATTAATCCAAAAGAGGATATACATTTAGCATATTGTCCTGAGAGAGTTCTACCTGGGCGTATATTGATTGAATTAGTTGAGAATACACGTATCGTTGGAGGATTGACGCCTGAAGCTACTATAAAAGCAGCAAATGTATATCGTAAAGTTGTTACTGGAAAAGTAATTGAAACAAAAGCAATTACTGCTGAAATGACAAAGTTAATAGAAAACACTTATAGAGATGTGAATATTGCTCTAGCCAATGAATTGGCTAAAATTTCAGATCAATTAGGTGTTGATACGTTAGAAGTTATTAAGTTGGCTAACCAACACCCACGTGTGAATCTACATACGCCAGGACCGGGAGTAGGAGGTCACTGCATTGCAGTTGATCCAAATTTTATTGTAGAAATGAATCCTGAACAGTCAATGCTGATAGCTAAAGCAAGAGAAATCAATTCTTCAATGCCTAAGTTTGTTGTAGACCATGTAGAGAAAATTGTAGATACTAATAATACTAAAATTGCAGTGTTAGGAGTAGCTTATAAAGGGAATATTGATGATATACGTGAAAGCCCAGCGATAGAGGTAATTAAACTGTTAAATCGAAAAGGATATGCATTAGCAATCTATGATCCTTATGTCAGACAAGAACAGGTTGATTTTAAAATGGAATCGCTGGAAAATGCGATTGAGGATGCTGACCTACTTATTATGCTAACAGATCATAAAGAATTTAAAGCACTAGATGAGAATAAACTTCTACTTAAAATGAAAAAACCAATTATTTTTGATACAAAAAATTGTGTTAGGATAAAAAATCCATCTATTACCTATTTTAATTATAGTAATTTATATGAAATGGATAAGGTTAAGTGTGCTGTAACATTGTAAATTTAATTTTATATTATAAAAAGTTTGATTAGAAAATATGTTTGTAATAAATCTTTGAGCTAAAGTAGCAGGAGTGTTTATAATGAAATTAGATATTTTAGGAGTACCTTTTGATAATATAACTAGCAAAAAAGCATTAGAAAAGCTTTTAGAATTTTTAAAGACAGATAAAAATCATTTATTGATAACACCAAATCCTGAAATTGTCATGGAGGCACAAAATGATAAGGAATTGATGAAGATTTTAAATGAAGCCGACCTTGTAGTGCCTGATGGTATTGGCGTCGTATTGGCATCGAAACTAGAAAAGAATAGCATTAAGGAAAGAGTCCCAGGGTGTGATTTAATGTTTGCGCTGTTTAATACTATGAAAGATAGTAATAAAACAGTTTATATACTAGGTGGTGCACCAGGAGTTGCTGAAAAGGCGAAGCTGAATATGGAACGTAAATATGAAAATATAAAAATTATAGGAACTCACCATGGATACTTTGCGGAACATGAGGAAGAAAAAATAATAAGAGAAATTCAACAATTAAAACCAGATTTGCTCATGGTGGGACTGGGGTGTCCGAGACAGGAAAAATGGATATATACAAATAAAAATAGATTACCTGTTAAAATAAGTGCTGCAATTGGAGGGACCATTGATATTATGGCTGGAACGACAAAGAGGGCTCCTAGAATGTTTCAAGTCATGGGTCTTGAGTGGTTTCACCGTCTGCTTGAACAACCAAAACGAATTTTTAGGATGAAAAAGCTTCCATTATTTCTTATTGCAGTCTTGAAAGATAAGTATAAAAAAAATTAATGAGAATTACTTTATATTGAGTAGTACATAATTTTAATTCATGTAATGGAATAAGAACCTGTAATATAAAAAGTAAATAAAAATATATTTGTGAATATGTTGACAGTTTAAAAGAGTGTTTCTTCAATGCGAAAAATAGTTGATTTAGAAAAGAATAATAACATTGTAAAATGTACCCTATAGAAT
>NZ_JAKUEU010000128.1:0-8651 GCF_022663075.1 Bacillus cereus group sp. BfR-BA-01441 | reverse complement strand
GTTCATCCTGAGCCAGGATCAAACTCTCCAATAAAGTTAGTTTGTCTAGCATCTAAAATAAAAATTGACGTTTCACGTTGTTTGTTTCGTTCAGTTTTCAAAGAACTACTTAGTCGCTCATTTGCGACTTCCTTATGTTAACACTTTCGTTAATTGATGTCAACTAAGTTTTTTATTTCATTTGTCGCTTTCGACGTTAATGTCATCGGCGACTTGTTCTATATTACACCCCCGTAGATCAACCGTCAATACCTTTTATCTTTTTTATTTTATAAATCATAAAAGCTTTACCCTGTCTTAATTTCTAACACAGCCTTAGAACTTCTTAAACTTATGTATTCAAACTAACAATCTGCAGCCTACACTCTCTAACTTAATACTAATACTTTTCTAAAGAATGAATGTGAGACCAAGTAAATATATATTAAGGATAGTATTTTTTCTTTTAGTACGTCCTCCCTCCTGCTCATCTCTAGGGAGATTATAAATAAAACACTTCTCTTCTTTACCTTTAAAATCTAATATACTTAGGAGGCGTTATGAAATGCATGTTAATAAAAAGATAATTTATGTATCCCATGATGCCCACTTCCACGGAGCACAGCTACTTTCTTTACATACTATTAAGGCTCTTAAAGAAAACTTTGATTACTCTGTTGCAATTATCTCTATTGGATCAGGTATTTTAATTCCAGATTTTCAAAAGTACGGTCCTGTTTATTGTCTCGAGCAAGGTTATCAAACAGAAGAAAAGGTCGAATTATTAATAAAGGATTTATTATCACAGGATTTTACCCTCGCCATATGTAGCACTGTCATAAGTGGCGATATCGTTGCATTACTAGCTAGACACAATATAAAAGTTGTTTCATTAATACATGAATTACCGCATTTAATACAACAGTACTCTGCTGAAGGGAAAGCTAAAAACATCGCTGAATTTGCTTACAAAGTTGTCTTCCCTTCACAATACGTATATGAAAAATTTCGTACAATCACTGAATTGGATCCTCAAAAATGTCACATTCTCCCTCAAGGTTTGTTTAACCACAATCCTTATAAAAACAATATCGCAAAAGCTAGAAATGAGTTACGTAAGAAGCTTAACCTGCCTCTAGATAGCAAAATTATCTTAGGTGTAGGCTTCGCAGATTATCGAAAAGGAATAGATTTATTCTCACTTATCTCTTACTCAGTACGAAAGACTCACAAGGATATTCATTTCATTTGGGTAGGGAGAACGGACGTTCAATTCCTGAATACACTGCCCCCTAAATATAAAGCACATTTCACATTAGTCGATCCTACTCCCGATATCGGATTATATAACGCCGGGGCTGACTTATACTTATTAACTTCAAGGGAAGATCCTTTTCCAAATGTTGTTTTAGAAGCATTAGATGCAAAACTTCCTGTTATAGGGTTTAAAAATGCTGGAGGTTTTGAAGATGTTGTTACAGAAAAAACTGGTGCCTTAGTAGATTTTTTAAATTTACCCAAAATGCTAGAGAAAATATATGAATTTATTCACGATGAGGGATTACGATTACAAAAGGGAAGCTTTGGCCAAGAACTTATCGAAAAAAACTTCAATTTTCTTAATTACATTTATCAATTACTAGATCTTCTCGAACATAATTACAAAAAGATAAGTGTAATCATACCGAACTATAATTATGAAAAATACTTACCTGCTCGAATCGAATCAATCTTAAACCAAACCTACCCTCTTTACGAACTAATTTTCTTAGACGATGCCTCCACTGATCATAGCGTATCAACTTTTAAAAAGCTGCTCTCAAAAGAAAATAAGCCCCACCTGAAGGTTCAACAGATTATTAATGATAAAAACTCTGGTTCCGTATTTAAACAATGGATAAAAGGAGTCTCTGCAGCAACTGGTGATTATATTTGGATCGCAGAGGCCGATGACTTATGCGATAAGACATTTTTACAAGAGGTGATACAGGGGTTTTATATAAATAACAATATTACCTTAAGTTACACACAATCAAAACAAATTGATGAACAAGGAAATGTATTGGCTAATCATTATTTAAATTACACAAATGATATCGATAAAGAAAAATGGAAAGGCCCCTATTTTCGAAAAGGCGTCGAAGAAATACAAGATACGTTACTTATCAAAAACACTATACCTAATGTTTCAAGTGTAGTTTTTAAAAATATAGATATGAAGAAAACAGAAAAACAGTTAGAGAAGTTCAAAATAGCTGGTGATTGGTTTTTCTATGTTTCTCTTCTTACAGAGGGAGATATTTACTTCAATCCATCCCCCTTAAACTATCATAGACGACATTTAAATAGCGTAACGAGAACAGAAGATTCATACTCCCATTACAATGAAGTTGTACAAATGCAAAATTTCATTAAAGAAAGATTTACTATCGACGACATTTCTAAAATGAAAATGTATACATATAGAAAGCATCTTAAAGCATACTTAAAAATTTAAACATGTGCTTTCTATGCCATCAATATCTCTTGTAAGTTGCTACTATTACTTAAGGGAGGAATACTCTTTGAAAGACTTTATAGAGGAACATAAAGATTTAATTTCTCAAATCGCACACAAATATAATGTAAATGCAAGTATCCATCCTGAGGATCATATCTTTCAGTTCATTGTCACTAATCCCGTCTTCCCATCAAAAAAAGAAGCGATAGATTACTACTTTAAAGATGGGCAAAACTCAGCACAAATACTCTTAAACTTAATTACTTCCCTTTATCCTCCTACAGGCAATCCAATTAAATTGTTAGAATTTGCATCCGGATACGGCTGCGTAACACGTCATTTATTAAATCTACAAGCGAATTTGAGTATAACCGCTTGCGATATACACGAAGAGGCTATTTCCTTTATTGAAAACAAATTAAATAATTCTTCTATATTATCTCATCCTGAGCCTGAACAGTTAAAATTGGACTCCTCTACGTACGATATCGTTTTTTGTCTATCCTTTTTCTCTCATATGCCTGATACAACTTGGTTTCGTTGGCTGCAAACATTGTATAACGCTGTTTCACCTGGTGGTTTATTCATTTTCACAACCCATGGCTATCAAAGCAAAAAATACTTCGGGTTTCCAAATTTAAATGAAAAGGGCTATTGGTTTCTCTCTTCTAGTGAACAATTCGATTTAGATGTGAATCAATACGGACAAACGATAGTTAGTCCCTCTTACGTGTGTGACAAAATTAAATTATTACCCCATAACCCAATTATCAAAAAGTATACTGAAGGATTTTGGTGGGAACATCAAGACCTTTGGATTATAGAAAAAGAAGCAAAATAATAACCCACGCTCTGCTTATACAAGTAGAGTGTGGGTTATTATTTTTTACTATATAAGAACTCTTCAATCCATAGCTTATTTAATCTAATCCCATGTTTAAAATCTATTTTAGGTTCCCAATTCAATTCTTGTTTTATCTTATCAATATTTAAAATGATTTTTTGAACGTTCTCTTGTTTTTGTTTGTAACAGATAAAATCCACTTTTCTTTCTGTTATTTTCTCTAATTCCACTATAATTCGTTTTAAAGAAAGACCTTTGCCACTCCCTATATTGTATACGCAAGATTTCAATTGATTTAATTGTGCTAGTTGTATAGTAATTTCAACTAAATCATCGATATAAATATAATCTCTAATAATCTCCTCTGGATTCCCATATATATGAATCCTTTCATTACTGAGATGCTGGTACAAAAAACAATTTATCGCCCCTACTTTTTTTAAGGGGTTTTGGTATTTTCCATACGGATTAGAATATCTACATACAACATAATCTATTCCATATTTTCTCTTATAAAAATACAAATAATTCTCCAGCGAAACTTTTGTTATTCCATACGGGGAAAGTGGTCTTAATGGATGTTTCTCATCAATAGGCAAATATTCAGGTTCACCATAAACTGTGCCTCCCGAAGAAGCTAATATAATTTTTTTAATACGAAAATCTTTAACACTTTCCATGAAATTAAGAAAAAATAGACTGCTATTAATATCACCGAAAACATCTTCAATTGAAGTTGCTACGTTAGACGTCGCAGCTAAATAAATAATAATATCTATATTCACTAAAGCCTTATATATATCCTCAACATTTTTTAAATCACCTTTAATAAATTCAACTTCACTTACAATATTTTGAGGAAAATTATTTATCTGTCTGGAAAATACTTTTACATTTTGCCCCTGTTTCAATAAACCCAATGCGAGGTTGATACCAATGAAACTATTTCCACCTACTATTAAATAATTATTCTTCCTCATAATATCATCTCTCTAGTAATAAATTTTTCCCGTCGTCAAACCTAAAAATATACACAAATAAACTGGATCATTTCGATTATTCATCTTCTTATCATTGTATGTTTGTTATAAATTTTCATTATCTTTATTTTCTATTTTCATTTTAGAATAGCTTCCTTATTCAGATTGACTGCAAAAACACTCATAATATTTACTCATCCCCATGAATATATTTAATAAACAATCCTCACTTGTTTAACCCATAAAAAAACGTCTACATACACAAATTTCCCAAAAAGGAGTGCTGAACTCATGAAGAATATAAATCAAGAACTTTTAAATCATGTAATTCTACATAAAGATCGAATTCCGCATTACCATAAAGACTTTCCAATTATACTATTTTGGAGTCATAGAAGCGGATGCACCGCGTTAGCTAATTGGTTCTTTTTTCAAATCGGATTATTTACTGAAGCAAAGAAATACAATGACTTTATTCATTACTATGAGTTCTGGGTGTATAAGAACAATACAAATTACATACCAGAGTTACAAAATGGTCTTCTAGAGGGTAAAAAGGATGTTTGTAAACTTGTGCGAAATCCCTATACAAGGGCTGTCAGCTCATTTCTATTACTTGCTGACAACCCATATGCTAGCCCTCAATGGGAAAGTATCCGTCATTATTTTTATAATGACAAATATAGTAATCAAGGAATATCATTTAAACAATTTTTATATTACGTTCAGGCATTCAGCTCCAATTCTCTAGCGTTAGATATACATTTTAGTCAACAATACGTCCCTGGTGAAGAAAACTTCATCCAATGTTATATTCCTTTAGAAGATTTTAATACACAAATCACCAAACTAGAACACACGTACGATTTGATAAAATCCCCTTTAGCACTTCTTACAAATTCAGATCATCATCGCGCACACAAGATGATTTATGCAGGGAGCTATGCAGAACTTAGCATTACAGATACAGACTTCCCACGATTTCCAACATACGAAAGCTTTTATGATAAAGAAACTATGGATTTAGTTACAGAAATATACACACAGGATTTTGAAATGTATCCATACACGAAAGGGATATTTTAAGTCTATACATTTTCCCATGAATAAAAGCTGATGCATCGCATAGCATAAAGTGAAACTTTAATTCGATTGGGGGTTCTCTTCAACTGATTATTCCCTTCTCCTAATCGCAATTTTAAGAGATACCTAACTTTCACCCATTCCCCCTTTGATTTCGCTGATTGTTGACGTGTATCATACTTTCCATAAATAGATTGCATTTAACATAGGAGGGATGTCGTGTGGAAATCAATTTGAAACACAATAATGGGTACTGCGTTATTTGCGAAAAGAAAGCTACATTTATAGAGCATAATGATTGGCTTAGAGATCATTATTTATGTTCTACATGTAACTCTATACCAAGGCAGCGAGCTTTAATCCATGCCTTGCATACATTTTTTCCAAAATGGAATTCCTATAGTATCCACGAATCCTCTCCTGGAGGAATTACAACTCAGCTACTATTAAAAAACTGTAAAAACTATACTTATTCTCAATACTTTAGAAATTATCCTCTTGGCCAATACTTTCAAGGTATTAGATGTGAGAACTTAGAAGACATGACTTTTGAAAATGAATCTTTTGATTTATTCATTACTCAAGACGTTTTTGAGCATGTAATGACGCCAAACAAAGCCTTTAAAGAAATAGAACGAGTATTAAAACCTGGCGGCGCTCATGTATTTACTGTCCCTTGGTATCATACACTCACAAAAACTGTGCAAAGAGCAAGAATGAATCAAGAAGTGATTGAATATATTGAAGAGCCCATTTATCATGGAAACCCTATTGATGAGAATGGATCTTTAGTAACGTTCGATTGGGGGCAGGATATGATTGAATATATTTATACACACGCAAACATGTATACCATTGTTTATTTACAAAAGGATAGATCACTAGGGTTAGATGCTGAATTTTTACATGTTTTTATTAGTAAAAAGCAAGAAAATAAAGTTTAATCACTATATAATTCGGAGGTTTAACAAATGAATAAATTTAAGTTAGGAAGTGATTTTGATCATCTTGTTAATTCACTATCTGATGTCGAACTTCTAAATTTATTTATACAAAGTTGTTCACAAACAACGATAAATGGGGTTCCCGTACCTAGGTTTCCTCCTGAAGAAATTCAAAAACAATTTGTAGGTGCTTCCTATGAACATGCTCTTTACGAAGCATATTTGTTTTATAGACATATAAAAGAATACGCCCAAAATTTAGGGGTTCCCTTGAATAAAGAAAGTAAAGTTTTAGACTTCGGCTGCGGATGGGGAAGAATTATACGCTTCTTATTTAAAGATGCCTCTGATCAAAATTTACTTGGCATTGATGTCGATCCTGCGATGATCACACTTTGTAATGAAACACTAGGAAGAGGGATATATAAAACAGCAAGTCCACATCCCCCTGTAGAATTTATTAGTGACAATTCATTAGATATCATATTCGCTTATTCTGTATTCTCACATTTATCCGAAGCAACTGCCGAAAATTGGGTAAAAGAATTTTCAAGAGTTCTTCGCCCTGGTGGAATCTTCATCGCAACAACACAAGCGCGCTATTTTCTTGATTTTTGTCAACAATTCCAAGAACATCCTGAATTAATTCAAACAGGATGGCATAAAACTTTATCTCAAGCTTTTCCAGATATACATCGCGCCATCTCGGATTATGAAAACGGCAAATTTGTTCACAGTCCTACTGGTGCAGGAGATGTTAGAAATAGTAGTTTTTACGGAGAAACTGTTATACCTAGGACTTATATTGAAAATCATTATGAGAAATATTTAAAGCTACAAGACTTTTTTGATGATGTAAATCGATTACCACAGGCCCTCTTTGTCCTTCAAAAAATTTAATTCCTTTCATTCAACGTAATAAATTTCATGACGAAAAGCACTTTCTATTTCAGCTATATATCAAATTACCTAATACTCTCTTATTAAGTAAGCTTAAAAAAATCCAATACATACCATAAAAAGACAGTAAACAGATAACATATCTCTTGTTTTAAAATTGCTTCACCAAATCAAGAATAACTTCCCAACACTTGAACTACGAAAAACATGAGGGGGATATAACTTGAAAATAATCGCTTTTTACTTACCACAATTCCATCAAATTAAAGAAAATGATCGATGGTGGGGGAAAGGATTTACTGAATGGACAAATACTAAAAGTGCACGACCTTTATTTTCAGGACATTATCAACCTAGGGAACCTTATCAAGATTTTTATTACGACTTAACTACCCCCTCCGTAAGAAAGTGGCAAGCGGAAATCGCTAAAGCATACGGTATATATGGTTTTTGTTATTATCATTACTGGTTTAAGGGAAAAAGACTATTAGAAACACCCTTTAATGAGGTACTAAAGATGAAGGAACCTGACTTCCCTTTTTGTCTTTCTTGGGCAAATGAACCATGGACAAAATCTTGGGATGGTCTCGATAAACATATATTAATGCCTCAAGACTACGGAGATATATCTGATTGGAAGGAACACTTTGATTATTTATTACAGGCTTTCCAAGATGAGAGATATATTTATATAGATGATAAACCTCTATTCATTATTTATCGTCCAGGACATATTCCTGATTGTGAAAAAATGCTTAATTACTGGAATGCATTAGCGCGAGAAAATGGTTTAAAAGGTATATACTTTGCTGAAACATTAAACAGTTTTCCACTACCTAATATAAATGGATTCGATGCCAGCATTCAGTTTGAACCTTTCTATACAATTGCCCATGATAGCTCTTCAGACATAAATAAGGTAATATATGATTCTGATATGCAATTAAATGTTTGGGACTACGATAAAGTATGGATGTATATATTACAACGATCGCTCCCAAAGAAAAAAACATTTCCCGGGGCTTTTGTTGATTGGGATAATACTGCACGACGTAAAAACGCGAATAGCAGCATCTTTGTAGGTTCTACCCCTGAAAAGTTCACCATATATTTAAGCAAGCAAATTCATCGTACTTACTCTTTTTATAACAGCGAGTTTTTATTTATTAACGCATGGAACGAGTGGGCGGAAGGAACTTACTTAGAGCCAGATAAAAAATATGGATTTTCTTATTTAGAAGGGGTTAAAAATGCAATTGATAGAGGTATGAAAGCATACAAAAAAGACGAGTCATTCTGACTCGTCTTAAAGTTGCTTGGCGACGTCCTACTCTCACAGGGACAAGGTCCCAACTACCATCGGCGCTAGAGAGCTTAACTTCCGTGTTCGGTATGGGAACGGGTGTGACCTCTCTGCCATC